>NC_022444.1:2765744-2976858 GCF_000468495.1 Megalodesulfovibrio gigas DSM 1382 = ATCC 19364 | reverse complement strand
TGAGATCATGGAGTAACCAGAGATGTCCACTGTTTCCAGCGATCGCATCCGCATCAAATTGAAGGCCTACGACTACCGTATTTTGGACAAAGCGGTGGCCGAGATCGTGGATACGGCACGCAACACGGGCGCCGGCATTGCCGGTCCCGTGCCCCTGCCGACCAACATCCACAAATATACGGTCCAGCGCTCTGTGCACGTGGATAAGAAGTCCCGCGAGCAGTTCGAAATGCGCATTCATAAACGGCTCCTGGATATCATGGAGCCCACGCAGCAGACCGTGGACGCCCTGGGCAAGCTCTCCTTGCCTGCAGGCGTGGACGTCGAGATCAAGCTGTAGGAGAACGACCATGTCCATCGGCATTTTGGGTCGCAAGCTCGGCATGACCCGCATCTACAACTCCGACGGCACTGCTGTGCCCTGCACCGTGCTGGCTGCAGGCCCGTGTCCGATCACTCAGATCAAGAACCAGGACAAGGACGGCTACGCCGCCCTGCAGATCGGGTTCGACACGGTGGAGGAGCGCAAGCTCTCCAGGGCGGAGCGCGGTCACTTGGCCAAGGCCGACAAGGGCCTGTACCGCCATCTGCGTGAACTGCGCGTGGACGATGTGAGCGACTACGAACTCGGGCAAGACCTCACCGTGGAACTTTTCTTCCCCGGCGAGAAAGTAAAAGTGACCGGCACCAGCAAAGGCAAGGGCTTCCAGGGCGTGATGAAGCGCTGGAACTTCGCCGGCGCGCCGGACTCCCACGGTCACGAAAAGGTGCACCGCTCCGGCGGCTCCATCGGCTACCGTACCCGTCCCGGCAAGATCTTCAAGAACAAGAAGATGGCCGGCCACATGGGCAACCGTACGGTAACCATGATGCATCTTGAAGTGGTAGACGTGCGCCCTGAAGACAATGTCATCGTCATCCGCGGCGCTGTGCCCGGTCCCCGCAACGGGATCGTCATGGTCCGCAAGCTCAAGTAGGGAGGCGCGTCATGGCTGTAGTGAAAGTGTACGATCAGACCAAGGCGCCCGTGGGCGAAGTGACGCTGGCACCTGAGGTCTTTGAAGTGGAAGTGCGCCCCGAGATCCTGCATCTCGTGGTGCGGGCACAGATGGCTGCCAAGCGTGCCGGCACGCATGCCACCAAGACCCGGAGCTTTGTTTCCGGCGGTGGCAAGAAGCCCTGGCGGCAGAAGGGCACCGGGCGGGCCCGTTGCGGCTCCAACCGGTCCCCGGTATGGCGGCACGGTGCGGTGGTGCACGGCCCCCAGCCTCGCAAGTACGACTTCAAGGTGAACAAGAAAGTGCGCGGCCTGGCCATGCGCATGGCCTTGTCCGCCCGCCTGAAGGACGAAAGCCTGCTGGTGCTGAACACCATCGACCTGCCTGAAATCAGAACCAAAAACTTTTCTCAGATCCTGGGAACCCTGGAACTGAAAAAATGCTTGATTGTTTTGGGCAAAGAAGATAACAATCTCGCTCTTTCGGCACGCAATATTCCAGGGGTTACTGTGGTGACCCAGGAACGGCTGAATGTTCGCGACATCCTTGTCCATCCGCAGCTGGTGCTGCTGCAGGACGCAGTTTCCCTGGTGGAATCGCGATTCCTGGCTGAGGGGCAGGGCGAGTAACCTGGATTCGGAGAACGTAACGCGGCGCTGATACTGACCGCCGCGCAGGAATACGAGGGACGTTGTGATGAATTATACGCAGATTCTGCTCAAGCCTTTGATCTCAGAAAAGGCCACGCTGGCCAAGGAGAGCGCCAATCAGGTGATCTTCTTTGTCCATCCCAAGGCCAACAAGATCGAGGTCAGGAAGGCAGTGGAAGAGGCCTTCAAAGTCAAGGTCGAGGCCGTGAACATGATTCGCCAGCGTCCCCGTCTCCGTACCAAGTTCGGTCGCGCGGTTGGCAAGGAGTCCGGCTTCAAGAAGGCCTATGTGACCCTGGCCGAGGGCGAAAAAATCGAGCTGTTTGAAGGGGTCTAGTCATGGCTATCCGTACCTTGAAGCCCACTTCCGCCGGCCGGCGTTTCCAGACGATTTCCGACTTTGCCGAAATTACCCGGCAGGGTCCTGAGAAATCGTTGACGGAAGGGCTTACTGAGAAAGCCGGCCGTAACAACAATGGTCGCATCACTGCCCGTCGTCGCGGTGGGGGCCACAAACGCTTGTACCGCATCGTCGATTTCAAGCGCGCCAAGTTCGACGTGCCCGCCAAGGTGGCGCACATCGAATACGATCCTAACCGCAGCGCCCGCATTGCCCTGCTGCACTACGCCGACGGCGAGAAGCGTTACATCCTCGCGCCGTTGGGCCTCAAGCAGGGCGACACGGTGACGGCTGGCGAAACCGCGGACATCAAGCCCGGCAACGCCTTGCCCATGCAGAAAATTCCTGTGGGCACCGTCATCCACAACGTGGAGCTGCACCCTGGCAAGGGCGGTCAGTTCTGCCGCGCAGCTGGTACGTATGCCCAGCTGGTGGCCAAGGAAGGCAAGTACGCCCTGCTGCGGCTGCCCTCCGGCGAAGTTCGCAAGGTGCTTGCGCATGGCCTGGCCACTGTGGGGCAGGTGGGCAATCTTGACCACGAGAACATCTCCCTGGGTAAGGCTGGCCGCAATCGTTGGCTGGGGCAGCGTCCCAAAGTGCGCGGCGTGGCCATGAACCCGGTGGACCACCCCATGGGCGGCGGCGAAGGTCGCAGCTCGGGCGGCCGTCACCCCTGCACGCCATGGGGCAAGCCGACCAAGGGCTACAAGACTCGCGACAAGAAGAAGGCGTCTTCCAAGCTCATCGTCAAACATCGTCGCGCGAAGTAATCATTTTTAGTCGAGAAGGTATTGGAGGAGCGCATGCCTCGGTCACTGAGCAAAGGTCCCTTTGTGGACAACCACCTGGTCGCCAAGGTGGATCGGGCCAACGAATCCGGCGATCGCCGCGTCATCAAGACCTGGTCGCGCCGTTCCACCATCGTGCCTGAAATGGTTGGGCTCACGTTTGCGGTGCACAACGGCCGCAAATTCATCCCGGTCTTTGTGACCGAGAACATGGTTGGGCACAAGCTGGGCGAATTTTCCCCCACGCGAACCTACCACGGCCACGCCTCCGACAAAAAGGCCAAGGCCGGCAAGAAGTAGCAGGGCGCCTGGCGCCTGGGAGCAGGGATCATGGAAGTCAAAGCGACCGCAAAACATATGCGCATCGGCCCCCGCAAGGTGCGGCTGGTGGCTCGCAACATCCAGGGGCGACCGGTCGAGGATGCGTTGAACATCCTTAAGTTCACCCCCAAGAAGGCAGCGGAAATGCTGACCAAGGTGGTCTCTTCCGCCGTGGCCAACGCCGAGCAGCTTCCCGGGGTGGATGTGGACTCGCTGGTGGTGAAACAAATTATCGTGGACCAAGGTTCTTCCTGGAAGCGGCATCTCACCCGCTCCATGGGTCGCGTGAACAAAATTCTGAAGCGCTCCAGCCACATCACTGTGATTGTAGCGGAACAGGAATAAGGCGAGGAGACGGCCGTGGGTCAGAAAGTCCATCCATACGGGTTCCGGCTCGGCTACAACAAGAACTGGTTGTCGCGCTGGTATAGCAAGAAGGAATACCCTGCCTTCGTGTACGAGGATCATCAGATCCGCAAGTTCGTGAAAAAGCTGCTCTATCATGCTGGAGTGGCCAAGATTGAAATCGAACGCGCAGGCGGGAAGATTCGCATCATCATCCATACTGCCCGGCCCGGCATTGTCATCGGCCGCAAGGGTGTGGAAATTGAAAAGCTGCGCGGCGATCTGAAGCGGAAATTCGGGCACGAGTTCGCCATTGAGGTGAACGAAATCCGTCGCCCTGAAATCGATGCCCAGCTGGTGGCCGAGAACATTGCCCTGCAGCTGGAACGCCGTGTGGCATTCCGCCGGGCCATGAAGCGGACACTGTCCCTGGCTCGCAAGTTTGGCGCCGAAGGCATTCGTGTGGCCTGTTCCGGTCGTCTGGCCGGTGCGGAAATTGCCCGCCGCGAATGGTACCGTGAAGGTCGCGTGCCCCTGCACACTCTGCGTGCGGATCTGGATTTCGGCGTGGCACGCGCCAACACCACGTATGGCGTCATCGGTGTGAAAGTGTGGATCTACAAAGGTGAGATCCTTGACCAAGAGGCGGTGCAGTAATGCTTTCCCCAAAACGCGTCAAATTCCGCAAGATGCAGAAAGGCCGGCTGCGCGGCATGGCTCTTCGCGGCAATTCCGTGGCGTTCGGCGACATCGGCCTGAAGGCCCTGGAGCACGGGAAGCTCTCCAACCAGCAGATCGAAGCAGCTCGTGTGGCCATGATGCGCCACATCAAGCGCGGCGGCAAGGTCTGGATCCGCGTCTTCCCGGACAAGCCGGTGACGGCCAAGCCCGCGGAAACCCGGCAAGGCTCCGGGAAAGGCGCGCCTGTCGGCTGGTGCGCGCCGGTGAAGCCTGGCAAAGTGTTGTATGAAATCAAGGGTGTGGATCTGGAGCTGGCCAAGGCGGCGCTGACCCGTGCAGCGCACAAGCTGCCCATCAAGACCACCATCGTCGTCCGCGAAGAAGCGGTCTAGGAGGACGATCATGGATGTCAAGGAACTGCGCGGTCTGTCCGTCGAGGATTTGCAAGGAAAGCTGGCTGGCTTTCGCGAAGAGTTGTTCAATCTGCGCTTCCAGCATGCCACGGCCCAGTTGGAAAATACCGCCCGCCTCCCCCAGGTGAAAAAGACTATCGCCCGTATTTTCACCCTGCTGAAGGAAAAGGGCAAGGAGTAAGGCCATGAGCGACGTGGCGCAGACCGAGAAGCAAGGCAACAAGCGGATGCTCGTCGGCAATGTGGTGAGCGACAAGTGCGACAAGACCATTGTTGTGCAGGTTAACACCCTGGTGATGCATCCTTTGTACAAGAAGTACATCAGCCGCCGGAAGAAGTTCATGGCGCACGATGCCAACAATGAATGCCAGATCGGCGACAAGGTGCAGATTGTGGAATCACGTCCCCTCTCTGCGCGCAAACGCTGGAGCCTGGTGAAAGTCCTCGAAAAGGCAGTGTAGGGAACGCGCTATGATCCAGATTCAATCCAATCTCGATGTCGCCGACAATTCCGGCGCCAAGCGCGTGGCCTGCATCAAGGTGCTGGGCGGGGCCGGACGTCGGTACGCCTCCGTGGGCGACATCATTGTCGTATCGGTCAAAGACGCCATGCCGCATGCCAAGGTGAAGAAAGGCGATGTGATGAAGGCTGTGGTGGTGCGCACCAAGAAAGAAGTGCGCCGCACTGACGGGTCTTACATCCGTTTCGACACCAACTCTGCGGTGCTCTTGAACAACCAGCTCGAACCCGTGGGCACCCGCATCTTCGGGCCTGTGGCGCGCGAGCTCAGGGCCAAGAACTTCATGAAAATTGTATCCTTGGCCCCGGAAGTGCTGTAGGAGTCCGCCATGCTCGCCAAGTGCCGCATCAAAAAAGAAGACAAGGTGATGGTCATCACCGGCAAGGACAAAGGCAAGATCGGCAAAATCTTGCGTATCATCCGCAAAAAGGATGCCGTGCTGGTGGAAAAGGTGAACATGGTGCGCCGCCACACCAAGGGCAACCCCTACCGGCAGCAGGCCGGCGGGATCCTTGAAAAGGAAGCGCCCCTGGACATCTCCAACGTGCAGCTGATGTGCCCCGCGTGCACCAAACCCACGCGCGTGGGCTACAAGCTCATGGAAGACGGCAAAAAGGTGCGCTTCTGCAAGAAGTGCAACGAAGTGATGGAGTAGGTCATGGCCCAGTGTCATTTGGAAAAGCTGTATCATGAAAAGGTGGCTCCCGCACTCCTCAAGGAGTTCGGCTACTCCTCTTCCATGCAGATCCCGCGGCTGGAGAAAGTGTCTGTGAATATGGGCCTTGGCGAAGGCGCCTCGAACCATAAACTCATCGACGATGCTGCCGCCGAGCTGTCCCGCATCGCCAGCCAGAAGGCTGTGGTCACCCGGGCCAAAAAGTCCATCGCTGCTTTCAAGCTGCGTGAGGGCATGGCCATCGGTTGCCGCGTGACCCTTCGCGGTGCCCGGATGTGGGATTTTCTGGACAAGCTCATGAATTTTGCCCTGCCGCGCGTGCGCGACTTCCGGGGCGTGAACGACCGTGGCTTCGATGGGCGCGGCAACTTCACCATGGGCATCAAAGAACACACCATCTTCCCGGAAATCGAAATCGATCGGGTGGAGGGTGTCAAAGGCATGAACATCACCATTGTCACCACTGCCTCCTCCGACAAGGAAGGCAAGGTCCTTTTGGACCTCTTGGGCATGCCCTTCAAGAAGTAAGGCCCTCAAGAGAAGCAAGGAGAGTTCCCCGTGTCTCGCACGTCACTCGAAGTCAAGGCCAGGCGCAAGCCCAAGTTCTCGTCCCGGGGCTACAACCGCTGCCCCATTTGCGGCCGCCCGCGTGCGTTTTTGCGCCGCTTCGGCATCTGCCGCATCTGCTTCCGCAACATGGCCCTGGCTGGCGAGCTGCCCGGGGTTCGCAAGTCCAGCTGGTAGCCTGGTGTTCGCAAGGAACGCGCCATGAACATTTCTGATCCCATTTCCGACATGCTGACGCGCATCCGCAATGCCTTCAAGGCCTTGCATAAGGATGTGCTCATCCCTCACTCCAAGATCAAGGTGGCCGTGGCGGCCATCCTCAAGGACGAGGGCTACATCGACGAGTTCGCCGTGGAGGGCAATGCCCTGCGGGTGACTCTCAAATATCACCGCGGCAAGCCCGTGGTGGCGGGCCTCAAGCGCGTCTCCACGCCGGGTCGTCGCGTGTATGTGGCTGCGGCCGAGATCCCCCGTGTGCAGAACGGCCTCGGCATCTGCATCCTGTCCACCAACAAGGGCTTGCTCGCTGGCGACGTCGCACGGTCTCAGCACCTGGGCGGCGAACTGCTCTGCGAAGTCTGGTAGGAGAACGCACATGTCCCGCATCGGCAAACTCCCCATTCCCATCCCTGGCGGGGTGGAAGTGACGGTGGGCTCCAAGACGGTGGACGTCAAGGGCCCCAAGGGAACCATCTCCACGCCCGTGCATCCTGCGGTGGCATACACCGTGGATGGCGGCAATGTGATGGTCACCCGTACGGACGATTCGCGCCTGGCGCGCGCCCAGCATGGCCTGCGTCGCACGCTGCTGGCCAACTGCATTCTCGGCGTCAAGGATGGGTTTTCCAAGACCCTGGAAGTCATCGGCGTGGGCTACAAAGTGGCCGTGAAAGGCCAGGCTGTGGAACTCGCGTTGGGATTCTCCCATCCTGTGCTGCTGGATTTGCCCAAGGGCATTGAAGCCAAGGCCGAAGGTAACAAGCTGACCCTCTCCGGCGTGGATAAGCAGGCGGTGGGCGAATTTGCCGCCACCATCCGCCGCATCCGTCCGCCCGAGCCTTACAAGGGCAAAGGCGTCAAATACTCGGGTGAAATCATCCGTCGCAAGGCCGGCAAATCCGGCGGCAAGAAATAGGTGCAGCCATGAGCATGGACAAAAACAAGATGCGGCTCAAGCGCAAGATGCGCATCCGCAAAAAAATCAACGGCACCCCCGAGCGTCCCCGCCTGGTTGTCTTTCGTTCCAACAAAAGCATCTATGCCCAGTTGGTGGACGACCTTGCCGGCAAAACCATCGCTGCTGCCTCTTCCATCAAAGTCACCACCCTGACCAAGGATGTGGCGACGGAAGTGGGTCGCGATGTGGCTCGCAAGGCCAAAGAACTGGGCATCGAACATGTGGTCTTCGACCGCAATGGCTATCTGTACCATGGCCGGGTCAAGGCCCTGGCCGACGGCGCCCGAGAAGCGGGCCTCGTTTTTTAGGCACGCGAATTCAGGAGCACAACGGTGAGCGCACAGGATACCAACGAATCCGGTTTTATTGAGAAGATCGTCTACTTGAACCGCGTGGCCAAGGTCGTCAAAGGCGGCCGCCGCTTCAGCTTCAGCGCCCTGGTGGTGGTGGGAGACGGCAACGGCAAGGTCGGCGCCGGCTTGGGCAAGGCACAGGAAGTTCCCGAAGCCATCCGTAAGGCGACGGAACGCGCCCGCAAGACCATGAAGACGATCCCTCTTCTCGACGGGACGCTGCCGTATGAGACCACGGGCGTCTTCGGGGCCGGACGCGTGCTTTTGAAGCCCGCCTCCAAGGGCACGGGCATCATCGCAGGCGGCCCTGTGCGTGCGGTGATGGAAGCAGCGGGCGTCACCGACATCCTGACCAAGGCTATCGGCACCAACAACCCGCATAACGTCCTGAAGGCCACTTTCGCCGGGCTTACGTCCCTGCGAGATGCGGACACTGTGGGCAAGCTGCGCGGCAAGTCCCTGGAAACACCCCGCAAGTAGCTTGGCCAGAACCATTTGAAGCACAGCAAGGACGCCGTCATGCTCGCTATCACCTTGAAAAAAAGCTCCATTGGCTGCAAGCCGGCGCAACGCGCCACCTTGAAGGCCCTGGGACTTCGCAAGATCAATGATACCCGTGCCCATGAGGACACTCCGGTCGTCCGGGGCATGATCAATCGAGTGGTGCATCTCGTGGAGGTGGAATCTCATGCGTCTTAACGATCTGTATCCCTTCCCCGAGGAACGCAAGGAACGCAAGCGCATCGGTCGCGGCTCCGGCTCCGGCTGGGGCTGCACCGCCGGCAAAGGCAACAAGGGCCAGAATGCCCGCGCGGGCGGCCCCAAGCGCCCCGGCTTTGAAGGCGGCCAGATGCCTCTGGCGCGTCGTCTGCCCAAGCGCGGCTTCAAGAACGCCCTGTTCAAGACCGTGTGCGTGCCCCTGAACCTGGGGCGCGTGGCCGAGACGTTTGCCGGTCAGGCTGAAATCACCCTGGATGACATCTACGCCGCCGGGCTGTGCAAGGCCGGCGCCACGGTGAAAATTCTGGGCGAAGGCGAACTCTCCGCCGCCGTGACCATCGAAGCGCACCGGTTCAGCGCCCAGGCCAAGGCCAAGATTGAAGCCGCCGGCGGCAGCGCCAAGGCGCTGGAAGGGTAGGTTGTCGCATATGGCTATGACAGGTGTGGAGAATCTGGCCCGGTTGCCTGAACTGAAACGGAAGCTGCTCTGGACCTTCGGGCTGCTGGCCGTCTACCGCATCGGCATTCACGTGCCGGTGCCGGGCGTGGATGCCTCGGCGCTTCAGGATTTTTTCGCCAGCATGAAGAACACCCTGTTCGGGTTGTTCGACATGTTTTCCGGCGGCGGACTCTCCAACCTGTCCATCCTGGCCCTCGGGATCATGCCGTATATCTCGGCCTCCATCATCATGCAGTTGCTGACGGTGGCCGTGCCTGAGCTCAAGCGCCTGCAAAAAGAAGAAGGCGCAGCCGGGCGTAAGAAGATCACCCAATACACCCGCTACGGCACAGTGCTGATCACCCTGTTTCAGGGCTTCGGCATTGCCGTGGGGCTGGAAAGCATGGCCTCCCCAGGCGGCGCCCCGGTGGTGCTTGAGCCTGGCTGGACATTTCGCCTGATCACAGTGCTGACCATGACGGCCGGCACCATTTTCGTGATGTGGCTCGGCGAGCAGATTACGGAAAAAGGGCTTGGCAACGGTATTTCCCTGATTATTTTCTCAGGGATTGTTGCCGGGTTCCCCCGGGCCATCATCAACACCTTTCAGCTCATCCGCACCGGGGAGCTGAATGTGCTGGTGTTGCTGTTGATTTTGGCCATGATGGTGGCGGTGCTGGGCTTCATTGTGTTTATGGAGCGTGCCCAGCGGCGAATCCCCATTCAGTATGCCAAACGCATGGTGGGGCGGCGCATGATGGGCGGACAGTCCACCCATTTGCCGTTGCGGGTGAATACGGCGGGCGTCATTCCCCCCATTTTCGCCTCCAGCGTGCTCATGTTCCCGGCAACCATCGGCCAGTTCTCCACCTGGGAGCCATTGCAGCAGATGGCGGCCTATTTTGCCCCCAACACCGTGCTGTACAATGTCCTGTTTGTGGCCATGATCGTCTTTTTCTGCTTTTTTTACACGGCGATTATCTTTGATCCCAAGGATATTGCCGAGAACCTGAAAAACCAGGGCGGCTTTGTGCCGGGCATTCGCCCCGGCTCCAAGACGCAGGAATATATCGATCGCGTGCTCACCCGCATCACCCTGTGGGGCGCGATATACATCTCAGCCATCTGCGTACTGCCCATGCTGCTGATCCAGCAGTTCAGCGTCCCGTTTTATTTTGGCGGCACCAGCCTGCTCATCGTGGTGGGGGTGGCCATGGACTTCATGGGACAGATTGAATCGTATCTCATCTCCCGCCAGTACGAGGGGTTGATGCAGAAAGGCCGCGTCCGGGGCAGACGGCAGTGAAGAAGTTTCGCGGCATCTTTCTGAAGAATGAGCAAGAAATTCGCATTCTTCGGGAAGCAAACCGCATGGTCTGCACCATCCTGGATGCGTTGGGGCAGGCTGTGCGGCCGGGCATGGAAACCATGGCGCTGGAGGACATTGCCGTCGCCATGTGCAAGGAGTTCGATGTGCAACCCGCGTTCAAGGGTTACCACGGATTCCCCTATGCTTTATGTTGTTCTGTGAACGAAGAAGTGGTACACGGGTTTCCTTCCTCGCGCGTACTCAAGGAAGGCGACATCGTCAGCCTGGATATGGGTGTGATCCATGAGGGCTTTTATGGCGATTCCGCCCGGACCTTCCCGGTGGGAGCCATTTCGGCATCTGCAACGCGGCTGCTGCAGGTGACGGAAGAATCTCTCATGCGCGGCATCGACATGGTGCACCCAGGCAACCAGTTGTATGATGTGTCTGCTGCCATCCATGAGCACGTTCGCCAGGCGGGATTTGACGTGGTCCGCCGCTTCGTCGGGCACGGCATCGGGTGCCGGCTGCATGAAAAGCCGGAAATCCCGAATTTCGTGCCCAAAGGCATGCCAGGCGTGCCACTCAAGGTCGGCATGGTGCTGGCCATCGAACCCATGGTCACCATGGGATCGAGCGAGGTGGAAATCCTCGATGACAATTGGACAGCGGTCACAAAAGACCGCAGCCTTGCAGCGCATTTCGAGCACTCGGTGGCGGTGACCGAAGACGGGCCCTGCATTTTGAGCGTTCGATAAGAATGCGCGAGGGCGACAGGAAGCCAACGAGGCGCCCTGGGCGCCGCGAATGTTTACAACGAGACGCAGCAAAAGGAGCAAGGCCATGAAGGTGCGGCCTTCGGTGAAGAAAATTTGTCCCAAATGCAAGGTCATCCGGCGCAAGGGCGTGCTGCGCATCATCTGCGAAAACCCTCGCCACAAACAACGGCAAGGCTAAGGAGATAGTACGATGGCGCGCATTGCAGGCGTTGATTTGCCCCGCTCCAAGCGGATGGACGTTGCGCTGACCTACATTTTCGGTATTGGTCGGCATACGGCGTTGCAGATCCTCGACGCCACCGGTGTGGATTGGACCAAGCGTTCCGATGATCTGACCCCTGAAGAAGTGAACGAGATCCGCAAGGAAATCGAATCCAACCACAAAGTGGAAGGCGATCTCCGCCGTGAGATCACTGCCAATATCAAGCGATTGATGGATATCGGTTGCTACCGTGGCTTGCGGCACCGCCGCGGCTTGCCGGTTCGTGGTCAGCGCAGCCACACCAACGCTCGCACCCGCAAGGGGCCGCGTCGTGGCGCTGTGGCCAAGAAGAAGAAATAGCCCCCCGGCCGCAACCACTTGTGCAACCCGATGATCGAGCATACAGGTAGAGAGCATTATGGCCAAGCCAAAGCGTACTGCTAAGAAGAAAGAGAAGAAAAACGTCCCGGTTGGGCATGCCCACATCCGCGCGACGTTCAACAACACCATCATCACCTTTACCGACGTCAAGGGCAACGTGATCAGCTGGGCCTCGGCCGGCGGTTCCGGTTTCAAGGGCTCGCGCAAGTCCACGCCCTTTGCCGCGCAGATTGCTGCTGAAACTGCAGCCCGCAAGGCCCAGGACAATGGCATGCGCACCGTGGGCGTGTACGTCAAGGGTCCCGGCTCCGGCCGCGAATCCGCCATGCGCGCCATCAATAATGCCGGTTTCAAGGTGACGTTCATTCGCGATATCACGCCCATCCCCCACAATGGCTGCCGTCCTCCCAAACGGCGCCGTGTCTAAGGGATTTGAGGAATAGGAGAGAGATACATGGCCCGCTATATTGACGCCAAATGCCGCCTTTGCCGCCGCGAAGGCGCCAAGCTCTTCCTCAAGGGCGACCGTTGCTACACCGACAAATGCGCTTACGAGCGCCGTCCGTACGCACCAGGCCAGGCCGGCCGGCTGCGTCGCAAAATGAGCGACTATGCCGTCCAGCTGCGCGAAAAGCAGAAGGTGCGCCGCATGTACGGCATCCTGGAAGATCAGTTCCGCGCCTACTTCAAGAAGGCCGACATGATGAAAGGTGTCACCGGCACCAATCTGCTGTCCCTCATTGAACGCCGCCTGGACAATGTGATCTACCGCATGGGCTTTGCCAACTCCCGCGACCAGGCCCGCCAGCTGGTGCGGCATGGCATCTTCCAGATCAACGGACGTCGCGTGGACATTCCTTCCTACAGCTGCAAACCCGGCGATGTGGTGGTGGTGGCCGAGGGCTCCCGCAAAATTCCAGTGATTCTGGAAGCGCAGGACGTCATCGCCCGCCGCGGCTGCCCCGCCTGGCTCGAAGTGGACGGCGCGAACTTCAAGGGCACCGTGAAGGCCCTGCCTCAGCGCGAGGACATCACGTTCCCCATCGCCGAACACCTCATCGTCGAACTCTATTCCAAGTAAGGAAGGCCGCGGACCATGCTCATCAGACAGGGCGAACGGCTCATCAACACCCGGAACTGGCAGGAACTCGTCAGGCCCGAGCAGATCGTGCGCGACGGCAAGTCCGACGTGCTGTATGGCAGGTTCGTCTGCGAACCCCTGGAGCGCGGCTTCGGCACCACCATCGGCAATGCGCTGCGGCGGGTCCTCTTGTCCGCGCTGCAGGGCGCCGCACCGGTGGCCATGCGCGTCGACGGGGTGCAGCACGAATTCACCACCATCCCCGGGGTGATGGAGGACGTGACGGATATTGTCCTCAACATCAAGCAAGTGCGTTTCGCCATGAGCTCCGACGACCCGCAGCGCATCCACCTGCAGGCGGATCAGCGCGGTGTGGTTACGGCCGCCGCCGTCAGAGAGACGCACAATGTCGCCGTGCTCAACCCCGAACAGCACATCGCCACCCTCACCGAAGACGTTCCCCTGCATATGGAGCTGGAACTTCGCATGGGCAAGGGCTATGTGCCGGCGGAAATGCACGAGGGCCTTTCCGATGAAATCGGCCTGATCAAGCTCGACGCCAGCTTCTCCCCCGTGCGCCGCGTGGCGTACACCGTGGAGCAGGCTCGCGTGGGCCAGATGACCAACTACGACAAGCTCATTCTGGAAGTCTGGACTGACGGCAGCGTCTCCCCTGAAGACGCTATCGCCTACTCGGCCAAGATCCTTAAGGATCAGCTGACGGTCTTCATCAACTTCGATGAAGAGGTCTCCCAGGAAGACGGCATCGGCTCCTCCCTGTCGTCCGACCTGAACGAGAATCTCTTCAAGTCCATCGATGAGCTGGAACTCTCTGTCCGCGCTACCAACTGCCTGAAAAGCGCCAACATCTCGTTGGTGGGCGAACTGGTGCAGCGGACCGAGAACGATATGCTCAAGACCAAAAACTTCGGCCGCAAGTCCCTGGACGAGATTCGTCGCGTCCTGCAGGACATGGGCCTGGAATTTGGCCTGAAAGTGGACAACTTCGAGCAGCGCTACCAGGAATGGCTCAAGAGGAAAGAGCAACATGAGGCATAACAAACGCGGACGCAAACTCGGCAGAACTTGGGAACACCGCAAGGCGCTGCTGCGTAACATGGCCAAGGCCCTGATCATCCATGGCCGCATCCAGACCACCGAAGCCAAGGCCAAGGAGCTCCGTCCCGTGGCCGACAAGCTGGTGACCCTGGCCCTGCGCAACGACCTGCACTCCCGCCGTCTGGCGTACAAGGTGCTGGGCAACCATGGTCTCGTCAAGACACTGTTTGACGAAATCGGCCCCCGGTTCGCTGCCGGCGGTGGCGGCTACACCCGCGTGGTGCGCATGAGCCAGCCCCGCACCGGTGACTGTGCGCCCATGGCCATCATTGAATTCACCCGCTATGAGGGCGACATTGCCGCCCCCAAAGCCAAAAAGGAAGCCCCGGCCGCTGCACCGGCTCCGGCCCCGGCTGCTGCACCCGCAGCTGCCGAAGCTGCCGCCGAGGCCTAGCAGATCCTCGCCCATCCTCAAGCAAGCCCCGGGAACCCTCGGGGCTTGCTTTTTTTTGGGCGTTGGTATTGAATTTTTCGATAGGGAGGATCGTGACATGGACTTCCGCAGATTGGAAGCCTTTTGCAAGGTCTATGAGCGGCTGAGCTTTTCCAGGGCCGGGGATGATCTGTTCCTCTCCCAGCCCACCATCAGCGCCCATATCCAGACCCTGGAAAAGGAATTGGGCGCGCGCCTCTTCGACCGCATGGGCCGCACCGTACTGCCCACACCGGCTGGCAAGGCCCTCTACGCACGGGCTACGGACATCTTCCGGCTGGTGGATCTGGCCAAGGCCGAGGTTCACGGCCTGATGCATCGTGTGACGGGCGAGGTGATCCTCGGCGCGTCCACCATCCCCGCCGGTTCCCTGCTGCCCGGGCTGCTGGCGGCCTTCCTCAAGGCCTATCCCGATGTGTCTATCCGCATGCAGACCGGGGATTCCGCCGCCATCACCCAGGCCGTGAGCCAGGGGGAATGCATGCTGGGCGTGGTGGGCGCCAGGCCGGACCATGCGGAGCTGACGGCCACCTTTCTGTGCAACGACGAGCTGGTATGCGTCGCCGCGCCGGCTTTTTCCACTGCCGCCACGGTGCTGCCCCTTGAGGATCGTCTGGCCCAGCCCTGGATCATGCGCGAGCCCGGCTCCGGCACGCGTCAGGCCATGGAGCAGGCCTTGTCCCGGGCGGGCAAGGATGTGCGCGAGCTGCGCCAGGCCATCGAGGTGGCCTCCACCCAGGCGCTGTTGGCCTGCGCCGCGGCGGGCATGGGGCTGGCTGTCACCTCCCGACTGGCCGCCCAGCAGTTGCTGACCCGCGGCGAACTGGTGGAAGTGGCCCTGCCGGCCCTGCGTATGGAACGCGAATTTTGGTGCATTGCCCATGCCCAGCGGGTGCTCTTTCCGGCGGCCCGGACCTGCCACGAATTTCTTGTGACCCGGTGCAGCCGCGACGGCTGCGTTGCCCCTCAATCCAAAGGATTATGATTCCGGATGACTGCTTCCAAACGACTGACCCAGACCGCATCCGCTGCCGGTTGAGCCGCCAAGATTCCTCCGGGGGACCTGGAGGTGGTGCTCGCCGGGCTGCATGTGCCGGCCGATCCTCGCGTGCTTGCCGGCACCGCCGGCAACGAGGATGCCGTGGTGCTGACGTTTCCGCCGGGCAAGGCCCTTGTCCAGACGGTGGATTTTTTCACGCCCATCGTGGACGACCCCTGGCGCTTCGGGCAGATTGCCGCAGCCAATGCCCTGTCCGACGTGTACGCCATGGGCGGGGAGCCGTGGTCGGCCATGAACATCGTCTGCTTTCCGGCCAAGGAAATGGATCTCGCCGTGCTGCAGGCCATGCTGCAGGGCGGGCTGGAAAAGGTGCTGGAAGCCGGTGCCGTGCTGGCTGGCGGGCATTCGGTGGAGGATCGGGAAATCAAGTTCGGCCTGGCCGTGTCCGGGGTGGTGGAGCCGGGGCGCATCGCCCGCAATGCAGGGCTGAAGCCCGGCGATGTCCTGGTGCTCACCAAACCTCTGGGCACCGGCGTGCTGGCCACGGCCGTGAAGGCGGACTGGGAAGACAAGGACCGTCTGGAAGATCTGCTCTACCGCTGGGCGGGGCGGCTCAATGCCGCGGGCGGGGAGGTCATCCGCGCCCTGGGGCTGGCGGCGGCCACGGATGTGACGGGGTTTGGCCTGGGCGGGCATCTGCTGGAGATGGCCCGGGCGTCCGGCGTCTCCATCACCTTGTCCCTTCAGGATATTCCCTTTATCGAAGAAGCCGTGGAACTGGCCGGCATGGGACTGTTGCCCGAGGGCAGCCATGCCAACCGCCGCTTTTGCGCCTCGGCTGTGGCCGTGGCAGCAGGGCTGGACCCGGTGCGGTCTGATCTGGTGTTCGATGCCCAGACCTCCGGTGGTCTGGTGCTGGGCGTGCCGGGGCCGCTGGTGAAACAGGCCGTGCGCATGCTGGAAGACCGTGGCGAGCTGGCTGCAATCATCGGCGAGGCCGGGGATGTCAGCCCGTCGGGAGATGGGCCGTTGTTGCGGCTGGTGTAGGGGAATCCCGCCCCCTCATCATTTGCTGCAGGATTCCCCACCGCCACGTCAGCTCCCTTTCCGGCTCAGCGCAACGTCCACGACCCCGGATTGAAGGTGGTACGCACCGACGGGGCGACGCTCAGATCCGGCGAGCCGCTGCCGTCGTCCATCAGCTCCATGGCTTCGGGGTCCACGGGCAGGGAGAGCGAGCTCATGGCCAGCACATCGTTGGAGCCGGCGTCCATGAGCTTGATGGTGAAGCGCACGTGGCGCGAGGTGGCCACATACGTGCCGGCCAGGATGAGCGCGCCGCGGATGTTGCGGTCGTTCACCAGCCCCACGCGCCGGGTCAGCAGCAGTTCGCCCTGGTCCGGTCGGAAGAGGATGGTGTTGCCGCGCCGGATTTCCTGGATGACGTAGCCGGCCTTGCTGAAGTTGGTGGCCAGCTCCTCGGCCAGTTGCCGGGCCAGGGGCGAGGCGATCTCCAGGGAATTCAGGTTGACGGGCGTGGTGACGATGAGCCGGTAGCCCTGGCCCACCTCGCCGGAAAGGCCGATCTGTTCGCCCACCTGAAAGTGCAGGTCGTCCGCCAGGGCCTGGGCCAGGGCGGGGAGGGTGCCGGCCCGGGCCGGGGCGGCGCAGAGCAGGGCCGCCAGCGCTGCCATGGCCACGATGGTGAGAGGCTTCATGCCGTCCCCCTTTTTTACCGATTCGCCTGGATCAGGCGATCGCAGTTTTCAAGTTCGCGCTGGATCATCTGCTGCTCCGGCCGGGTGCGGGCGGCGTTGTGCGCCTGCTGCAGCCGGTAGCGGGCCAGTTCGTAGCGGCCCTGGGCAATGTATTGCTTGGCCAGACGATAGTTCACCAGGCTGTGTTCGTTGTACGGAATGGAGACCACCTCCTGCTCGTGCCAGCCGCGGGGCGGCCGGGTGCGGCAGGAAAGGAAGCTGCCGGCCAGCAGACACAGCAGCGACAGCAGCAGCAGGGCAGTTCTCTTCGGCATGGACGCACCCGCCTTTGTCATGCGTTGACGGCACCGGATCATTTGATGTCAAAGCCTCTGTCGATGTCCGTCAGGCCGGGGCCTTTGGTCATGAGATCGAAATCCCGCACGCCCACGTAAGTCTCGCCCAGCATCATGCCGGTGGTGGCCAGCATTTTTTTGCTCACCAGGGTCTGGGCGAACACCAGACTGCCCGTGGCCAGCACTTCGCCGTCGCCGCCGCGCACCAGCCGCGCGTTGACGAAGACGTTTTCCTTGTCCCAATAGTACGTGCCCGTGAGCACGGCCACATGGCGGTTGGCCACGGAAGCGTTCGGACCGCGACGGTTCATGGCGAAATCCCCCTGACCAGGACGCATGTCGATGCCCTTTTGCAGATGATACTCCCGCACCCGCACGCCACGGCGGGTGAATTCATGGATCAACTGCTCGGCCGCGTATCGGCCGAAGGAGGAGGAGACGTCGTAGCGATCCTGATGCACGAAGCTGGAGGGCATCACCACCTGCCCAAAGGCCATGCCGCCGCCAAGGAGTTGGTCCGCCAGCTCCTTGACCTTGAGCCGAATCTCAATGGCCGCCTCGTTGTTGGGGTTGGGGGTGGGGATGGCGTTTGGCTCGCCCACCCACAGGTAGCCGCCCTGGCCGTCTGGCAGGTACATGCCGGTGTGGACGTCCTGCACGGGCTGCATGGGCACCTCCACGCCGTTGACCATGGTGGGCTGATATGAGCCCAGCGTGACCACGGCGCCGGGATCCGGCTGCCAGGTGCGCGGGTCCTGCATCTCCGGCTTGCCGGAGGCGCCGCCCGTCATGGTGCTCCCGTCGGCAGAAAACGTGAGGGGAAACGTGTTGTGTTCGTCGGCCGAGCCTTCGGCCAAACGCGGGGAGCGGCAGTCCGGCCGGTCCGACCCCGGCGGGCAGTTCCGGTCACGGGACATGCCGGGCTGGGCCAGGGCCGCGGCCAGTCCCAGCAGCAGCCAGAGCAGCGGGATCAGCATCAGCAGGCGGAGATTCGTATACGCGCGCATGGGGCACATCCTTGTTGAGGCGCGATGATGTCGCGGAAGAAACGCGATCCGGGACGGCATCCGTGCCGCCTCTGGTGATGTTATCGACAATCCGCGCCAGCACTTTAGCCTTTGCGGCCCGCGAGGCGCAGGGTTCGCTTCTTCCCTTGTCGAGGCTTTTCACGTATGGGTATGAATTGGCGCGTGCACCTCATCTTCCCGCAACAGGCCCGTTCTTCATGCAACTGCCCGTGAATTCCTCCTTCCGCCCCCCTCGCCGGCCCACGCGGCAACTGCAGCTGGGCGGCGTGCGCATCGGCGGCACTGCCCCGGTGGTTGTCCAGTCCATGACCAATACCGACACCCGCAACGTGGCGGCCACGGTGGCGCAGATCCAGGCCCTGGCCGCTGCCGGCTGCAGTCTGGTGCGCCTGGCCGTGCTGGACGAAGCCGCCGCTGCGGCCCTGGCGGACATCCGGTCGCAAAGCCCGGTGCCGCTCATTGCGGACATTCATTTTGACCATCGCCTGGCCATCAGGGCCCTGGAAAGCGGGCTGGAAGGGCTGCGCATCAATCCCGGAAACATCGGCGGCCGGGACAAGGTGGATCGCGTGGTGGACGCCGCCAAGGCCCACGGCGCGGTGATTCGGGTGGGCGTGAATTCCGGCTCCGTGGAAAAGGAACTCCTGGCCAGGCACGGCGGCCCATCGCCCGCGGCCATGGTGGAAAGCGCCCTGGGCCACGTGCGGATGCTGGAGGAGCGCGGATTTTACGAGACGAAAATTTCCCTCAAGTCCTCCAGCGTGCAGCATACCATCGAGGCCTACATGCTCCTGGCCGGACAGTGCGACTATCCGTTGCACATCGGCGTCACCGAGGCCGGCACCCTGGTGCGCGGCTCGGTCAAGTCCTCCGTGGGCCTGGGGGTTTTGCTGTGGCACGGCATCGGGGATACCCTGCGCGTTTCCCTGACGCACGATCCCGTGGCCGAGCCCGGGGTGGCCTGGGAGATCCTGCGGGCCCTGGGCCTGGGTGCGCGCGGGCCGGAACTGGTCAGCTGCCCCACCTGCGGGCGCACGGAAATCGAACTCATCGCCCTGGCCGAGGCCGTGGAGGCCCGCCTGCGCGAGGTGGAAGCCCCCATCACCGTGGCCGTGATGGGCTGCGTGGTGAATGGTCCCGGCGAGGCCCGGGAGGCGGATATCGGTCTGGCCGGCGGGCGGGACAAGGGCGTGATCTTCCGCAAAGGCAAGGTGGTGCGCGCCGTGCGCGGTGGCGACAACCTCCTGCCTGCGTTTCTGGAAGAACTGGACGCCCTGCTCGAAGAACGGCAGCGCACCCTTTAACCAGCGTCTTGGAAGTGCATCATGAAAATGACCGCCCTGTATGTCCCCACCCTCAAGGAAGCCCCCGGCGACGCCGAAGTCGTCAGCCACAAGCTGCTGGTCCGGGCGGGCTTCATCCGTAAGCTCACCTCGGGGATTTACGTCTACCTGCCCATGGCCTGGCGCGCCCTGAACAAGATCAGCGCCGTTGTCCGCGAGGAGATGACCCGTGCCGGCGCGCAGGAAATCCTCATGCCCATGGTTCAGCCCGGGGACCTCTGGAAGGAAACCGGCCGCTGGGAGTTTTACGGCAAGGAGCTGCTGCGCTTCAAGGACCGCCACGACCGGGATTACTGCCTGGGACCCACCCACGAGGAAGTGGTGACCGATCTGGTGCGCGGCGAGGTCAAAAGCTATCGCCAACTGCCGCTGAATCTGTTCCAGATTCAGACCAAATTCCGCGACGAGATTCGCCCCCGCTTTGGCCTCATGCGCGGCCGGGAATTCATCATGAAGGATGCCTATTCCTTCGACACGAATGAAGAAGGCGCAGACAAGAGCTACTGGGCCATGCACGGGGCCTATACCCGCATCTTCTCCCGCCTGGGCCTGAAGTTCCGGGCCGTGGAGGCGGACACCGGCTCCATCGGCGGCAACTTCTCTCATGAATTCATGGTGCTGGCCGACACAGGGGAAGACACCATTGCCTTCTGCGACGCCTGCGAGTGGGCCGCCAACCTGGAAAAAGCCCAGGTGAAGCCCGCCGCTGCTGCTGCCGGAGACAAGGACGCTGCCCCTGCGGAAGTCGTCGCCACCCCCGGCGCGCACACCGTGGAGGAAGTGGCCGCGTTCCTGAAGGTGTCGCCCACGGCCATCGTCAAGACGCTGCTGTTTGATGCCGATGGCGAGATCGTCGCCGCCCTGGTCCGTGGTGATCGGGAACTCAATGAAATCAAGCTCAAGAATCATCTGGACGCCACGGCCCTGTCCCTGGCCCTGCCCGAGGTGGTGGCCACGGTCACCGGCGCGCCCGTGGGCTTTGCCGGCCCCGTGGGGCTCAAGGTGGCCAGAATCGTCATCGATCAGGAACTGCAGGGCGCCACGGGCTGCATCGTGGGGGCCAACCAGGCCGACGCCCACCTGCTCCATGTGGATCTGGCCCGGGATCTGGATTCGGCCACGGTGGCGTATGCGGATTTGCGCATGATCACCGCCGAGGACCCCTGCCCAGCCTGCGGCGGTGCGGTGCGCCTGGCCAAGGGCATTGAGGTGGGCCACGTCTTCAAGCTCGGCCTCAAGTATTCCCAGGCCATGGACGCCAAATTCCTGGACGAGCAGGGCAAGGAGCGGCACATGATCATGGGCTGCTACGGCATCGGCGTGTCGCGCATCCTGGCCGCCTGCATCGAGCAGAATCACGACGCCGACGGCATCGTCTTCCCGCCGCCGGTCTCGCCCTTTGAAGTCGCCGTGCTCTCCCTGGCCGGCAACGACGAGACCGTGGCCGCCAAGGCGCAGGAGCTGTACACTATGCTGTGCAACAATCGCATCGATGCCTTGCTGGACGACCGGGCCGAGCGCCCCGGCGTGAAGTTCAAGGATGCGGACCTGATCGGCACTCCCCTGCAGATTGTGGTGGGCGGCAAGGCCCTGGCCCGCGGCGTGGTGGAAGTCAAGAACCGCCGCACCGGCGAAAAGGGCGAGTTGCCCGTGGACAACTTCCTGCATGCCTTCTCCGTCTGGCGGCAGGGCGTGCTGGACGCCTGGGTGTGCCAGGGCGTGCCAGGGCCTGCGTCCGCATGTTGAACCAAGGCGTTGCGAGGGGGGGAAGCCTTTTTGAAAACGGCGCTTCCCCCTCGCGCGTCTCCCGTCCCGGGCAGGTGCTCCTTCCATGAAAGTCTTTTCCGTCCGGGAGCTGACCACCTCGCTGACCGTCCTGTTGGAGCGGGAGTTTCCGTTCTGCTGGGTGCGCGGGCAGGTGACGAACCTGTCCCGGCCGTCCTCGGGGCATGTGTATTTCTCCCTCAAGGACGAGGAAGCGGCCCTCAGCGTGGTCTGGTTCAAGCACGCCCAGCGCCGCAACGAGGGTGGGGTGGACCCCCTGACCGGCGAGTGGAAGGAAGCCTCGGGGCAGGATCTTGCCCGTATCCTGGAAGCCGGCATGGAGGTGATCTGCGGCGGCGGGCTGACCATTTACGGTCCCCGCGGGCAGTATCAGCTGGTGGCGGAATTTGTGGAGGATGTGGGCCTGGGCCGGCTGCATCTGGAATTCGAGGCCCTCAAGCGCCGCTTTGCCGGGCTGGGCTGGTTCGCCCAGGAGCGCAAGCGCACCCTGCCTACGGATCCAGCCCGGGTGGCGGTGATCACCTCGCCCTCGGGCGCGGCCCTGCAGGATTTTTTGCGTCTGGCCCAGACGCGCGGCACGGGCGCGCATCTTCGCGTGCATCCCGTGCTGGTGCAGGGGGACCAGGCCGCCGGACAGATTGCCCAGGCCATCAAAGACGCCAATGCCGACGGCTGGGCGCAGGTGGTCGTGCTCATTCGTGGCGGCGGATCCCTGGAAGATTTGTGGGCCTTCAATACGGAGGCCGTGGCCGAGGCCGTGTTCCAGAGCGCGGTGCCGGTGCTGGCTGGCATCGGGCATGAGGTGGATACCACCCTGGCGGATATGATTGCCGATGTGCGCGCCGCCACGCCCAGCCATGCAGCCCAGCTGCTCTGGCCGGAGCGCCGGGACCTCGCGCAGGGGGTGGATCTGCTGGACGTCGCCCTGCAGCGGGCCATGGCCAGAATGCTGGACCATGCGGCGCGGGAGTTCGGCGCGCTGGAAAAGCAGTTGTCTTTGCTGTCGCCCGTGCAGCGGCTGCGGAGCCGGGAACAGGATCTGGAGGCCCTGGCCGCCCGCCTGGAACCGGCCGTGCTGCGTCGGCTGGAGGCGGCTGGACTTGCCGTGAACACCGGAGCCGAGCGCCTGGGCCGGGCCGGGGAGGGCGTCTTCACCCGGCAGGAACAGACTCTGGTCCGGCTGGAACAGGCCCTGGGACATCTGGATCCCCATGCCCCCCTGGCCCGCGGCTACAGCCTGGCCACGGTGGGGCGCACGGGCCGCTTCCTGCGCAGCATCGGGGACGTGCAGCCCGGCGATGCCCTCACCGTGCTGGTGGCCGACGGCACGGTGCAGGCGATTGTGGAAACGGTGGATCCCGTGAAATCGGCGGAATCGGCACAAGGAGCGTCGTCATGACCCAGGCAACCCCTCGCGACACATTTGAAGCCCGGGCCACCCGCCTTAAAGAGGTGGTGGCTGCCCTGGAAAAGCCGGATGTCCCCCTGGAAGAGGCCGTGGCCCTGTACAAGGAAGGCCTGACCCTGGCCCGGGACTGCCGCCAGCGTCTGGAGCAGGCCCGGCACGAGGTGGAATTGCTGACCCGCGAGGGCCAGCCGGAGGCGGCGCAATGAGCGAAGCGACCACGTGTGATCCCATGTCGGCCGAGGCCATGAAGCAGTTGCTGGCCGAGCGCGCCGCCCTGGTGGAGACTGCCCTGCGCACCTGCCTGCACGATGCGGACATCCCCGCCCCCCTGCTGCAGGCAATGGAATACAGCCTGCATGCCGGCGGCAAGCGGCTGCGGCCGGTGCTGTGTCTCACGGCGGCGTCCCTGTTCGGGCTGGATGCTGCCGTCGTCATGCCCTTTGCCTGCGGCATCGAATGCATCCACACCTATTCCCTCATCCATGACGATCTCCCGGCCATGGACAACGACGACCTGCGCCGCGGCAAGCCGACCAATCACAAGGTCTTCGGCGAGGCCATGGCCATCCTGGCGGGCGACGGCCTGCTGACCGAGGCCTTCCGGCGCATGGCCGGTGTGCAGGGAGTGGCGCCCGGGCGCGTGCTCCAGGCCGTGGCCGCCATGGCTGCCGCCGCCGGGGCTGCGGGCATGGTGGGCGGTCAGGCCCTGGACATGGGCTACGAAAAGCGCACGGACATCACCCTGCCCATGCTGCGGGACATGCACGCCCGCAAGACGGGCGCGCTCATCCAGGCTTCCTGCCTGTGCGGCGCCCTGCTGGCCGGGGCGGACGAGGCGGACCAGGCCCGCCTGGCCGGCTATGGCGCGGCCCTGGGCGTGGCGTTTCAGATTGCCGACGACATCCTGGACGAAGTGGGAGACACCGCCGTGATGGGCAAGGCCGCCGGCAGCGACCGCGAACGGGGCAAGACCACCTACGTCTCCCTGGTGGGGCTGGAAAAAAGCCGCGAACTGGCCTGTCAGGCCGCGGACGAAGCCGCCGCGCAGCTGCACTCCTGGCAGGGTCGGGATGCCGCCTTCCTGACCGCCCTGTGCCGCTATGTGGTGGACCGGGCCTGCTGAGGCCCATTGATTTTTTGTTTTACGTCGCGGCGGAAAGCGCGTAGGCAGGAGCCTGCCGCGCCGCTGTTTTTTGTCAGTTGACTATGATCCGACCAGGGGCCAACCCGCGCATGAAACCATTGTTGCCCGCCATCACCAAGCCCGCCGACCTCGCCCCCCTCGACCTCTCCGCCCTGACCGCCCTTGCCGCCGAACTCCGGCAGGTGATCATCGACACGGTCTCCAGGAATGGCGGCCACCTGGCCCCCTCCCTGGGCGTGGTGGAATTGAGTATCGCCCTGTGCAAGGTCTTTGATTTTTCCAAGGACAAGCTCATCTGGGACGTGGGGCATCAGGCCTATGCCTACAAGCTGCTCACGGGCCGGCTCAAGGAATTCAAAACCTTGCGCACCATGGGCGGGCTTTCTGGCTTTCCAAAACCTTGCGAAAGTCCCTACGATCATTTTGCCGTAGGCCATTCCTCCACCTCCATTTCTGCCGGATTGGGCATGGCCATGGCCAGGGACTTGGCCGGCCGGAACAACAAGGTGGTGGCCGTCATCGGGGACGGTTCCATGACTGCCGGGCTGGCTTTCGAGGGCCTGAACCAGGCCGGCCACATGGATCGTGATCTCATCGTCATCCTCAATGACAACGAGATGAGCATCTCCCCCAATGTGGGCGCGCTCTCGGCCTTTTTGTCCCGCAAGATGAGCTCGCGCTTCATGCAGCAGTTCAAAAAGTCCACGGAGCAGATCCTGCGGCAGATGATGCCTGATTTCAGCCAGGACATCGTGGAATACCTGCGCCGCAGCGAGTCGTCCTTCCGCAGCTTCGTCACCCCGGGCATGCTCTTCGAGGCCCTGCATTTCGAGTATCTCGGCCCCATTGATGGGCACGATCTTGCGGCCATGGTGGATGTGCTGGAGCAGGTCAAGGAGCTGGAAGGCCCCATCCTGGTCCATGTGCTCACCAAAAAGGGCAAGGGCTACGTGCCGGCGGAGCAGAACCCCACGTATTTTCACGGCGTGGGCTGCTTTGAGCCGGAAACCGGCGAGGCCCTCAAGCATGGCGGCTGCCTGCTGCCCACGTACACCGAGGTCTTCGGCGACACCCTGTGTCGGCTGGCCCGGCGCAATTCGAGCATCGTGGCCATCACCGCGGCCATGCCCGAAGGCACGGGGCTGGCCTGCTTCGCCAAACAATATCCGGATCGCTTCGTGGATGTGGGGATTTGCGAGCAGCACGCCGTCACTTTTGCCGCGGGCCTGGCCACCCAGGGATACCGGCCGGTGGTGGCCATCTATTCCACCTTCCTCCAGCGGTCCTACGATCAGGTGGTGCACGACGTCTGCCTGCAGAATCTGCCGGTGCTGTTCTGCCTGGATCGTGGCGGGCTGGTGGGCGAGGACGGCCCCACGCACCACGGCGCGTTTGATCTGGCCTATCTGCGCCACATCCCCAATCTGGTGCTCATGGCCCCCAAGGATGAGCCCGAGCTGCAGCGCATGCTGGCCACGGCCCTGGAGCTGAGCGGTCCGGCCGCCATCCGTTATCCTCGCGGCGTGGGCCCCGGCGCGCCCGTGTTTGACGATTCCCGGCCCATTCCCCCCATCCCCCTGGGGCAGGGCGAGTTCCTGCGCGACGGGGATGATTGCGCCGACTGCTGCATCATCGCCCTGGGCAGCCGTGTGTATCCTGCCCTGGAAGCAGCCCAGCTGCTGGCGCAGGAAGGCATTGGCTGCGCGGTGCTGAACCCGCGCTTCGTCAAGCCCCTGCCCGAAGCCATGCTGGTGGAGGCCGCCGCGCGCTGGCCCCGGCTGCTCATCGTGGAGGAGGGCACCCGCCTGGGCGGCTTCTCCTCGGCCGTGCTGGAATGTCTGGCGGATCGCGGCGTGCTCTGCCGGGCCGGCTCACCCCGCATCAAGCGCCTGGGCCTGCCGGATCGCTTTGTCGAGCATGGCCCTCAGAAGGCCCTGCGGCAACACCTGGGCCTGGACAAGGCCGGCATCGCCGCGGCCGTGCGCGCCCTGGTGCAGGACGCAGACGAGCCCCCTGCCGCCTCCTGAGTGTCCAAAATACGCACGTTTGAACAGCGCTCTCGGGGAGAACCCTTTCTGTAGAAAGGGGTTCTCCCCGAACCCCTCTCCCAAAGACTTTTGCTAGGATTACAGGATACTATAAAATTCTTGGCAGGGGAGAGCGCGAGAGGGAACCCTGTTGGAAAAGGGTTCCCTCTCGCAGCGCGCGTGCATCAAAGATGACTTGCCCTACGGCATGATCTCCCGCAGGTACGGAATCTTGCGGATCCCGGCCGTGATCACCCAGCAGACCAGATAGATGAAGACGGAGAGCAGCACCACCCCGAGCCATTCCGGAATGCCCATGGCCGCCAGATCCGGCACGGCCAGGGAGGGCAGGATGCTGCCGTCGAACACGTGCCCGATGACGCCCGTGAAGAACTGCAGCACCAGAATGTGCACCAGGTAAATGCCGTAGGAACAGGCGGAAAGGGACAGCAGCCACCTGGTCCCGACAGGCGAGAACCGCCATGGAGCCTGCCGGAACAGCAGGAAGCAGGCCACCCCCGACGCGATGTGGAACGGCGAGAAGTGCTGGAAGTACACGTTATCCTCGCGCAGGGCCACGAAGGAGTGGAGGTACTGCAGCCACACCGTGCCGGCCACCCCGGCCGCCAGGATGAGCGCCAGCAGCGGCGTCCAGCGGCGCGAGGGCACGGGGCCGGAATACAGCAGCCAGCCCAGCACCACATACCCCACATACACGGAGATGAACTCGTCCGAGAACTTGTGGTACAGCGGCATGCCCCACGCCGCCAGACAGGCGAAGTTGAGCACATGCAGGCCAAAGACCACCCCCACCAGCCACCAGCCCAGGCTGCGCTGCCGGGGAATGTCCAGGGCGCGCAGGAACGGCAGCGTGATGTACACGCCAAGCAGCATGTACATGTACCACATGTGTCCTTCCATGGTGATGGTGGCCATGCGCTTGAAGAACGTGGGCAGGAAGATGGTGGTATCCATGGTGAAGTGGTTGCGCACATAATAGATAAAGGACCACGCAACCAGGGGAATCACCAGCTTAGGCAGCCGTTTGCGATAGAATTCGCCGGGGTTTGGCTCCTTGGCTGCCGCCCGGGGCGAAAGCATCAGCGCCCCGGTGATCATCAGCAGGGACGGGATGTTCAAAAACGCGATGGCCGTGATGGTGGTGGCCGTGAACCAGCGCACGGGCATGTCCGGATAGTTCAGCAGCACGGCAGCCGCATGGGCGATGACGGCAAAGTAAATGCTCAGGCACCGCAGCACGTCCAGCCCGAGCTGACGGCCCGGGGCAGCGGCAGCCTGGGCAGGAGGAGAAGACAGGACGGCACTACTCGTCATTGCGTCGTACTCGTGGCGTCCCGTACTAGGCCAGGGATTCCGGCGCCAGGGGCTGATGTTCTTCCAGGTCGTACATGCCATGCATGGCAAAGGACAGGGGATACTGCGGCACCTGGTTGAAGCGGATGAAGCCGATGGATTTGCCTTCCGGCATGGCGGAAAGGGGCGGCATGCCCTGGGGCACGGGGAAGTTCATGGGGCTGGCGTTCACGCTGGCCATGCGGTCGGCGTAGCGATCCTTAAAGTATTGGATGATGGCGTCCACCTCGTCCCGGGTAAAGGCTTCCATCACCACCAGCTTGGTGCGTTCGGGATCGGAATAGACGTCGGGATGCATGGGGTCGCCCACCACGTCATCCCATTCGTAGCTGTCGCGCTCGGCCTCGTCGAGTTCGGGCTTGAAGAGATGCACGTCCACATCGCGGCGGCCCTTGAAGCTTTTGATGACGGCGGTCATGACGTAGCAGCGCGGAATGCGCGGCGGGATGGGCGGATCGTAGATGTTGATTTCCATGATGGATGCTTCCTTTGGTCTGGGCGTTTGGTTTCAGGTGCTGTACGTGATTTGCCGCCGCCTGGGAAGAGTAGCGGACGGGGATGCCTCGTGATATAGGCCCGGCATGGAGCAGCCCTTCGTCATATCCAGCGTCTTTTCGCCCCAGGGAGACCAGCCCGAGGCCATCGCCCAGCTGGTGGCCAACCTGCAGGCTGGTGTCAAGGATCAGGTGCTTCTGGGCGTCACCGGCTCGGGCAAGACCTTCACCATGGCCCAGACCGTGGCCCGCGTGAACCGGCCGGCCCTGGTGCTGGCCCCCAACAAGACCCTGGCCGCCCAGCTGTACAACGAGTTCCGCTCCCTGTTCCCAGACAATGCGGTGGAGTATTTCGTCAGTTATTACGATTACTACCAGCCGGAAGCCTACATCCCGCAGTCCGATACGTACATCGAGAAGGACTCGTCCATCAATGACGAGATCGACAAGCTCCGCCACGCCGCCACCCATGCCTTGCTCACCCGGCGCGATGTGCTCATCGTGGCGTCGGTCTCCTGCATTTACGGCCTGGGCTCTCCGGAATACTACGCCCGCATGCTCATTCCCCTGGAGGAAGGCCAGCGCCTGCGCATGGATGACCTCATGGCCCGCCTGGTGGAAGTGCAGTACGAGCGCAACGACATCGACTTTCATCGCGGTACCTTCCGCGTGCGTGGGGATGTGCTGGAAATCATCCCTGCCTACCACCACGAACGCGCCCTGCGCCTGGAATTTTTTGGCGATGAGCTGGAGACCCTGAGCGAGGTGGATCCCCTGACCGGCGAGATCCTGGGCCGGCTGCGCAAAACCGTGGTCTATCCTGCCAGCCATTACGTGTCGGACCGCGACAACCTCGCCCGCGCCGTGGGGGATATTCGCGTGGAGCTGCAGGAACGGCTGGCCGAGTTCCAGCGCCAGAACAAGCTGGTGGAAGCCCAGCGCCTGGAGCAGCGTACCATGCTCGATCTGGAAATGATCGAGGAAATGGGCTACTGCAACGGCATCGAGAACTATTCCCGCCACCTGGACGCCCGCGCCCCGGGCACGCCGCCGTCCACGCTGCTGGATTATTTCCCCGAAGACTTCATTCTGTTCATCGACGAATCCCACATCGCCGTGTCCCAGGTGGCCGGCATGTTCAACGGGGACCGCTCCCGCAAGTCCACCCTGGTGGACTTCGGCTTCCGCCTGCCCTCGGCCCTGGACAACCGGCCCTTGAGTTTTGAGGAGTTCCAGGCGCGCATCGGGCAGACCATCTACGTCTCGGCCACGCCCGGAGACTACGAGCTGCGCCAGAGCCAGGGCGTGGTGGCGGAGCAGATCATCCGTCCCACAGGCTTGGTGGACCCGGAACTGCTTGTCCGGCCGGTCAAGGGACAGGTGGATGACCTGCTGGGCCGCTGCAAGGAGCGCATTGCCCGGGACGAACGCGTGCTGGTGACCACCCTGACCAAGCGCATGGCCGAGGATTTGACGGCATATTTCACCAAGATGGGTGTGGCCGCCCGCTACCTGCACTCTGATGTGGATACCCTGGAGCGCGTGGCCATCCTCCAGGCCCTGCGCAAGGGCGAATTCGATGTGCTGGTGGGCATCAACCTGCTGCGCGAAGGGCTGGATCTGCCGGAAGTCTCCCTGGTGGCCATTCTGGATGCGGACAAGGAAGGCTTTTTGCGTTCCGCACGGTCCCTCATCCAGACCTTTGGCCGCGCCGCGCGCAATGTGGCCGGGCTGGTGGTGCTATATGCCGACAGGATCACCCCCTCCATGCAGGTGGCCATGGACGAGACCGAACGCCGCCGCGCCCGGCAGGTTGCCCACAATCAGGCCCATGGCATTGTGCCGCAGTCCGTGCGCAAGGAGGCGGAAAATGTCCTGGACGCCATCCACGCCCAGGCCCGTCAGCGTGAGCAGGACGGCGGCAAGTCCCGCCGCGGCCGCGGCAAGGGCCAGCCCGGCCAGCCCGGCCAGCCGGAAGCGGCCCAGGCAGCCCCGGCCCCCCTGGCGGCGGAAGAAGCCGCCCTCTACGGCGCAGACCCCAAACGCGCCGCCAAGGAAATCAAGATCCTGGAACGCCAGATGCGCGAGGCCGCCAAGGAGCTGGAATTCGAACGCGCCGCCCAACTGCGCGACCGCATCAAGCGGCTGCGTGAACTTCTGACCGTCGCCGAGTTCTCGGACGTTCCATGAAATCCATCACTCCTCCGGACCTGCGCTACAGCAGGCTGCACGCCCGTCTGGGCGAGTTCTGGCCCATTGTCGCCGGCTCTGCGGCCCTGGCCATCATCTTCGCCACATCCGTATCGTTCTACATGTCCTTTGAGGAGTGGGACTTCTGGGACAGCTTTTACATGACGGTCATCACCCTGTCCTCGGTGGGGTTCCAGGAGGTGCGGCCGCTTTCGCAGGAGGCGCGCATCTTCACCTCGTTCCTGATTTTCGGCGGGGTGGGCAGCTTTGCGTTTCTGGCCGGCTCCGCCGCGCAGTTGCTGGTGGAGGGCCGCATCAATCAGCTTTTGGGGAGACGTCGCGTGCAAAAGGCCATCGACAGGCTGGAAAATCATTTCATCATCTGCGGCTACGGCCGCATCGGCTCCATCGTGGCCCGGGAGATCATGCGCGAAGGCCACCCGCTGGTGGTCATCGAGCAGGATCCGGACATCATCAGGCGTCTGGAGCTGGACAACGTGCTGCACCTAGCCGGGGATGCCACCTCGGACGAGCTGCTCCTCGCCGCGGGCCTGACCCGGGCGCGCAGCCTCATCACCGCGCTGACCCAGGAAGCGGCCAACGTGTATGTGGTGCTCACGGCCCGCCAGCTCAACCCGGATATCGTCATCGTCTCCCGGGCGGATCAGGAGTCCCACATCTCCCGCCTGGAGCGCGCCGGGGCGGACCGCGTGGTCCTGCCGCACACCATCGGCGGCCTGCGCATGGCCCAGAGCGTGCTCAAGCCCTCGGTGGTCAACTTCATCGACATGGCCGTGCAGGGCGGCCTGGATCTGCAGATGGAAGAGCTGCGCATCGGCCCGCACTCATCCCTCATTGGCAAGAACCTCATCGAAAGCCAGATCCGCCCGCGCTTCAACCTCATCATCATCGGCATCAAGCACGCCGACGAGGAAATGCGCTTCAACCCCGCGCCAGATGCCGTCATCAATGTTGGAGACCGATTGCTGTGCATCGGCAAGCCGGAGAACTTCTTGCAAATCCAGGAAATTTTATAGATGGCGGACGGCTTTTTCAAACAGGCCGACCCGGCGGTGGTCATCCTGCATTATGGGGATCCGGCCGTCACCGCCCGGCTGCACCGCCAGTTGAGCGGGCAGGGCGAGCGCTGGCGGGACCGGCTGTTCGTCCTGGACAACGCCTCCCCCCAGCCCTGGCCCAACGCCTGGACCCGCCTGCCCGAGAACCGCTACTGGGCCGGGGCCCTGGCCTGGACCCTGGACGCCATGCAGGCCCAGGGCCGCACGCACGTGTGGTTTCTGAACAACGACCTCTGGTTTGCCGCCGCCGGCATGGTCCTGGATCAGGCCTGGCAGCGCCTGCACGCCCTGGAGACACGCAGCGGCCAGGCCATTGGCGCGTATTCCCCGGCCGTGGTCCGGCATCCGTACCATCGGCAGATGGTGCAGGATCCTGCCCGGCAGTTCCGCCGCGTGCTGCTCCTGGATGGCGTGGCCCCCCTGCTGCGACTGGAGGCCGTGACGGCGTTGCCGGGTGGACAGGGCCTTGATTGGCAGGACAACCCCCGCGGCTACGGCGTGGATCTCTGGCTTTCCTGGCGATTGCACAAGGCCGGCTGGCCGCTGGTGGTGGATCATCAGATCCCCATCCGCCACGAACACCACACCGCCGCCCGCCAGACGCCCGATTTCTTGTCCCAGGCTGCAGACCACGAAGACGCCTACCTCCGCGCCCGCCTGGGGCCGGACTGGAAGGTGGTGGTCCGCCAACTTTCCGCCCGCTTTGCGGATGTGGATGACTGCTCCCTCCCTGACCTGGCGCATTTTAATGTTGAAAAAGGACGTTGCGAGAGGGGAAACCNGGTTCGGGGGAGAACCTTTCTTCAGAAAGGTTTTCCCCCGAGAACTCGTTTCACAGATAACTTGCTCTAGAGTGAAGGATTGCCCCGACGATGCCCCACCAGACGCCGCCCTCCGAACTCGTTGCCCGCGCCGCCCGGCTGCGCGCCCAGTTGGAAGAACACAACCATCGCTATTATGTGTTGGACGATCCGGCCATCTCCGACGCCGAATACGACGCCCTGTTCCAGGAGCTGCAACGCCTGGAGCGGGACTGGCCGGCCCTGGACGATCCCGCCTCGCCCACCCGCCGCGTGGGTGGCGTCCCGGCCACGCAGTTCCCGCCGTTCCCGCACGCCGTGCCCATGCTCAGTCTGGACAACGGCTTCACGGTGGAAGACTTCCGCGAGTTCCTGGGCCGCGTGGCCCGGCTGCTGCCGGCGTCCATCCCGCTGTCGTCCCTGGAGTTCTGGGTGGACCCCAAAATGGACGGCCTGGCCGTGGAAGCCGTGTACCGCCAGGGCCGCTTTGTCGGCGGCGGCACCCGCGGCGATGGCGAGACCGGGGAGGACATTTCCGAAAATCTCAAAACCATCCGCACCCTGCCCCTGGCCCTGCGGGGGGAGGACATCCCCGAGCTGCTGGAAGTGCGCGGGGAAGTGGTCATGTTCCGCAAGGACTTCGACGCCCTGAACGAACGCCAGGAGACCGCCGGCGAGAAGCCCTTCGCCAACCCGCGCAATGCCGCGGCCGGCTCCCTGCGGCAGCTCGATTCGCGCATCACCGCCAGCCGGCCCCTGCGCTTTCTGGCGTATGGCGTGGGCCGGATGGAATGGGCTGACGGGCGGGACCGCTGGACCACCCAGGCCGGGATCATGCAGGGGCTCAGGGCGCTGGGGTTCGTCATTCCGCCGGAAGCCACCGTGTGCGCTGCCGCCGCCGAGGTGGAGGCCTGCTACGCCCGCCTTGGCGCGATGCGCGGGGAACTGCCCTTTGAGATCGACGGCGTGGTGGCCAAGCTCAACGACCGTGACCTGCAAACCGAGCTGGGGGCCACGGCCCGTGCGCCGCGCTGGGCCATTGCCCTCAAGTTTCCGGCGCATCAGGCCGTCACGAAGCTGCTGGACATCCAGATCCAGGTGGGCCGCACGGGGGTGCTCACGCCCGTGGCCATCCTGGAGCCGGTGGAGGTGGGCGGCGTCACCGTGAGTCGGGCCACGTTGCACAATGAGGAAATGATTCGGGAAAAGGATGTCCGCGTGGGGGATGTGGTCCGCGTGCAGCGCGCCGGGGATGTGATTCCCGAGGTGCTGGGCGCGGTGCTGGAATCCCGTCCCGCGGGGGCGGAGCCCTTCCGCTTTCCGGCCGTGTGCCCGGCCTGCGGCAGCGAGACCTCCCGCCTGCCCGGCGAGGCTGCGTGGCGGTGCCTGAATTTGGCCTGCCCGGCCGTGCGGGTGAAGTCCCTGGTGCACTTCGTCTCCAAGGCCGGATTGGATCTGGATGGCGTGGGCCGCAAGTGGGTGGAAATTTTTGCGGAAAAGGGCCTGGTCCAGACGCCGGCGGATCTCTTCACCCTCACGAAGGAACAGCTGCTGCCCCTGGAGCGCATGGGCGAGAAGCTGGCCGAAAACATGCTGGCCGCCATCGATCAGGCCCGCCGGCCGCCCCTGCGCCGAGCCATCAGCGCCCTGGGCATCCGACTGGTGGGCGAGCAGACGGCCAAGGCCCTGGCGCGGCGGTACGGCTCCCTGGAAGCGCTGTCACAGACCACGGCCGAAGAGCTGCAGACCATTGAAGACATCGGCCCGGAAGTGGCGGCGTCCATCCGGGCGTTCTTCCACAATCCCGCCAATCAGAAGCTGCTGCAGGATCTCACGGACGCCGACTTCATCCCCGTGCGGGAGGACCTCCCGGCCGCGCCCGCATCGCCTGACGCCGCCCCCCTGGCCGGCAAGAAGATCCTCGTCACCGGCACGCTGCCCGGCCTCTCGCGGGAGGCAGCCAAGGCCCTGGTGGAGGGACTGGGCGGGCAGGCCGTCTCGTCCGTCTCCAAAAAGACGGACCTGCTGCTGGTGGGCGAGGCCCCGGGCGAGAGCAAGCTTGCCAAGGCCCGGGAGTTGGGCATAGAGATGGTGGATTATGCGGAATTCACCCGCCGGTTTGGTCTGTAAGGCCGGCGGGGCAAAGCCTCGGGAGGAGTGCACGATGAGCATGGGCACGGTCAAGATCGTCGTCATGGGAGCCAAGGGCCGCATGGGGCAGACCATTGCGCAACTGGTGCAGGCGGACCCGGCCCTGGAGCTGGTGGGCGTGATGGAGCGCGGCGGCGGCACGGCCGGGCTGGAGTGCTTCAACTGCGTGTTCGGCTCGGATCTGGATGTGGTGCTGCCCCAGCTTCCCGGCGCAGTGTTGGTGGACTTCACCTCCCCGGAATCCAGCGTGCGCACGGCCCAGGCCTGCGCCGTGCACGGCAATCCCATGGTCTGCGGCACCACCGGTCTGACGGCCGATCAGCAGGCCCAGATGGCCGACGCCGCAGCCAAGGCGCCCGTGCTTTGGGCGCCGAACATGAGCGTGGGCGTGAATACCCTGCTCAAGATCCTGCCCGAGCTGACCCGGATCCTGGGCGAGGCCTACGACATCGAGGTGATGGAAATCCATCATAATCAAAAGAAGGACGCCCCCTCGGGCACGGCGCTGAAGCTGGCCGAATGCCTGGCCCAGGCCCGCGAATGGGACCTGAAGGAGACGGCCACCTGCTGCCGCGAAGGCATCATCGGCGCGCGCCCGCAAAAGGAAATCGGCCTGCAGACCCTGCGCGGCGGGGACGTGGTGGGCGTGCACACGGTGTACTTTCTGGGGCCGGGCGAACGCATCGAAATCACGCACCAGGCCCATTCCCGAACCACCTTCGCCCAGGGCGCCCTGCGCGCCGCCAAGTGGCTTGCCAGCCAGAAGCCCGGGAAGTTGTACGGGATTGGGGATATTTTGTAGGGCGCGTTTCCAGGTTCTGGGACAAACGCGCTGCGAGAGGGGAAACCTCTTGAAAAAGAGTCTCTCCTCTCGCGCTTTCCCCTTCCAAAACTGTTATAGTGACCTTGCATCACAATNGGAAGAACCTTTCTCCAGAAAGGTTTTCCCCCGAGAATTCTTTTCAAAAACGACATGCTCTAGATATTGTAGATCTTCTCCCCCGGCACGATGGGGATGCCGTGCTTCTGCAGGGCTTCGATGGCCTGGTCTGTGCGGTCGAAGCGGAAGATCAGGATGGCGTTCTTGCCGCTCTGTTGCACAAAGGCGTACATGTATTCCACGTTCACGCCTTCCTTGGAGAGCAGGTCCAGGATGTGGTTCAGGCCGCCGGGATTGTCCGCCACTTCCACGGCCACCACGGTGGTGCGGCCCACGGTGAAGCCTTTGTCCTTGAGGGCGGTTTTGGCTTGTTCAATGTCCGTGACGATGAGCCGCAGGATGCCGAAATCGGAGGTGTCGGCCAGGGAGAGGGCGCGGATGTTGATGCCCGCCTCGGCCAGGGTGCGGGTGACCTCTGCCAGCCGGCCGGCCTTGTTCTCCAAAAAGATGGAAATCTGCTCCACTTTCATGAACGCGTCCTCCTCGGGGGGCTATTGGGGCTGATGACGTTGGCCGCCGAGCCAACGGGGCACGGGCGCGCCGCTACATCCGGTCGCAGTACACGTTTTCCAGAAATTGTTCCAGGGCCTCATCCATGCGCGAGGAATACTGCTGCAAGGGAAAGCTGGCCTTGCAGGTCTCGCAGTGCAGCGTCACCTGCTGGCAACCGCGCCGGGCCGTGAGCGGCTGCTGACACCGCTCGCAGGGCAAGGTGGTCTGCACAGACCGGGGACTGCGGCTGAAGTATCCGTACATGCTCCCTCCATTCGTCAGGGCATCGGGCAAGTCTGCTAAATTACTCCAAGGCTGCATCCGGCGCAAGTCCTGCGGCCGGCCGCAGGGCGCTGACCATGGCCACGGCTTTGATGCCCTTTTTTTCTCCCGTGAAGCCCAGGCCCTCTTCTGTGGTGGCCTTGACGTTCACCTGCCCGGGTTCCAGCTTGAGCAGCTGGGCCACGTGCTTGCGGATGGCCTCCCGGTATGGGCCCACTTTGGGAACCTGCGCGATGATGGTCAGGTCCACATGGGTGAGGAGGATGCCCGCCCCCCAGACGTCCTGCAACAGCTCGTGGACGAAGATGGCCGAAGGCATGTTCTCGAAGGCCGGGTCTGTGTCCGGAAAGCGGGTGCCGATGTCTCCGGCGCAGACCAGGGCGGCCAGGGCGTCCACCAGGGCATGCAGGAGCACGTCGCCGTCGGAATGGGCCAGCACGCAGGGGGCCTTGGGGATGGGCACGCCGCCCAGCTTCATGGGCCGGGCCTTGGGTTCGTGGGGTTCTGCGTACTTGTGTACATCGTAGCCCCAGCCGGAGACGGGAAGCAGGGACAGCAGGGGCGACGTCTGCTGGCGCAGCAGTTCCAGATCTTGCGGCGTGGTGATCTTCATGTTGGTCTCCTCGCCGGGCACGATGACCACGGCCTCGCCCAGCGCTTCGACAAGGGAGGCGTCGTCCGTGGCCTCCCAGCCTTCGGCCTCGGCGCGGGCATGGGCCTGACGCAGCAGGGGCAGGGCAAAGGCCTGAGGAGTCTGCACGGCGCGCAGGCGGCTGCGGTCCAGGGTCCGCAGGACCGTGTGCTGTTCGACTTCCTTCACCGTGTCCGTGACGGCGATGGCCGGGATGACGGCGGCGGCGCCGCGATCCATGGCCTCCAGGAGCCGGCGGACCAGGGCGGCCGAGGCAAAGGGCCGGGCGCTGTCGTGGATCAGGACGCGGGCGCAGGTGTCCGGCAGGGCGTGCAGGCCATGGCGGACGCTATCCTGCCGGCGCGCTCCACCGGCGACGATGCGCCAGGGCAGGTTCAGGGCATCCTGGACCCAGAGGCGGCGGATTTCTTCTTCCATGGCCGGCAGGTGTGCTGCCGGGGCCACAAACACCAGGCCGGCCAGCTCGGGCAGGGTGCGCAGGGTCAGGGCGGAGCGCCAGTAGAGGGGCCGGCCGTCCAGTTCCAGAAACTGCTTGGGCCGGCCGGCCGTGGCTGCCTGCAGCCGGGTGCCGCTGCCGGCGGCAAGGAGGATGCACCAGGTGGACATGCGGAGGCCTCGCAGGGGAGGGAGATGCTCCCTCCCGAAGGCGGTTGGCGAAACAATAAAAGGGGAGCCGGCCTGTAAGCCGGGTTCTGTTCCCTCGCCTTCCCGAAGGAGGCGGGGGTGGTCGTCATTCCTCTAGGACGCGCCTCACGACGCGCCTCAAGCAACCTACCCGGGGACTTCGGCCGGGCCAGCCTCAAGCGTCCCCCTATTTGGTCTTGCTCCGAACGGGGCTTACCGAGCACGCCGCGTCACCGCGACGTCTGGTGGGCTCTTACCCCACCGTTTCACCCTTACCCGCACATGGCGGGCGGTTTGCTTTCTGTGGCGCTGTCCAGGGATCGCTCCCTCTGGGGGTTACCCAGCGTTCTGCCCTGTGGAGCCCGGACTTTCCTCCCCGAGGTGTTCCCGAAGGAATCCCTCGCGGCGACAACCCGTCCGACTCCCCAAATCTCAAACTCGGGGGAACACCTTTCTAAAGAAAGGTTCTTCCCCCGCAATGTCTTTTTTCAAAAATAAAATGCGCTAGGAGATGTTGCGGCCGTCGTCTTCGGCGGCTTCCTCGGTCTGGAAGTGTTCGCACCAGTAAATGAGGCGCTGGCAGTTGGGGCAGGAGAGAATCTGCGTGCCCTTTTGCAGCTCGATGAAGCTCTGGGGCGGGATGCTGATGTGGCAGCCAGAGCAGATGCCGGCCGTGACCGGGACGATGACCGGCGCCGCCAGGCGGGAGCGGATGAATTCGTAGCGGGACAACACCGGGGGCGGCACGCTGCCGCCGGCGGCCTTGCGTTCGCTGCCCAGGTGCCCAAGGCGCAGCTGCGCTTCCTCGGTGCGGGCCTGCAGGCTGTTGGATTTTTCCTCCAGCAGGGATTCGAACTTCTGCAACTCTTCGTTGATGGCCGTCTGCGCGGTGCGCTGGCGGATGAGTTCTTCTTCCAGGGTGGAGCGCTCTTCCTCCCGCATGCGGTTGAGCTTTTCCATGTTGTCCATCTCGCGCATCATGGCATGGTATTCCTTGGTGTTGGATGCCATCATGAGCTTGTTTTTGGACTTTTTGATCTTCAGGGAATCGTCGGTGATCTCTCCATCCAGCCGCTTGGCCTGTTCCAGGAGGTAATGCATCTTTTCTTCAATCTGCGCCTTGGCGGCCTGAAGCTTGGCGAATTCGTCCCGCAGGACGTCCACCTCTTTGGGAGCAGCTTCCATGCCTTTCTTAATGGCGATGATTTCGGAATCCACCCGCTGCAGGGCGACAAGTTGTTCAATCTGTTTGAGGTACAGGCTCATGGAGTGCTCTCCTTAACGTGGCGCATCTTGAGATGGAGCAAGGGGGCCAGGGTGAACGGTGAGGAAGGGGTCTTGGCCAGGGAAAAACCGGACAGCCACGGCGGGCGTGGTCGTCCCGGGAGCAGACAGCCGCTCTGCCAGCAGCAGGGCGAAGCGGCGCATCATTTCTTCTTCGATGGAAAAATGTCCCACATCCAGCAGGCAGCCCGTGGCGGCGGCGAGGTCCAGGGCCGTGTGGTACTTGACGTCGCCGGTGATGAAGACATCCGCGCCTCGGGCAAAGGCGGCGTCGGCCAGGCTGGAACCGGAACCGCCGCAGTAGCCCACGGTGTGGACCATGGCCGGTGCAGCACCGCACTGGCGGATGCAGGTCTCGGGCAGCAGGGCGGTCAGCCGATCCAGAAATGCCGGCCAGGGCAGGGGGCGGGGCAGGGTCCCCACGCAGCCGATGCCGGCGGCGCCGTCCGGCGTGGTGGGCTCCAGCAGGGCCAGGGCCGAAAGCTCCAGCTCCCGGGCCAGCCAGCCGGCCGGGCCGTGGGGCTGGGCGTCCAGGCTGGTGTGGGCGGCGTAGCACCAGCATTCGGCCGCAAGGAGCATGCGGGTGATCTCGAAATGGGCATCCACCACATTCAGAAATCGCGGCTTGAGACCCAGGGGATGATGCGCCAGGAGCACCTCTGCGCCCCAGTCCAGGGCGCGCTGCACCTGGGCGGGGGTGGCGTCCAGCATCACGGCCAGACGGGAGACTTCCTGGCGACGCGAGGCCACCTGCACGCCGCTGGTGTCCCAACTGCAGGCCCCGGACAGGGGGGCCACAGCCTCAATGTGGCCGAGACACTCACGAACCAGCATGACATCCTCCAAAAAACGGTGCGGGCGCTCCTGACACACGTGTGCCTGAAGCGCCCTGAAGCTTTGCTGCGCCAAGCCGGGGCGTGGTGCCACGGGGTGCGCGGGAAGTTGTGAAGGAGGAGAGTGGTGTTCGCAACGCCTGTCCTGCTGGTGGGCCTACCAGGATTCGAACCTGGGACCAGCCGGTTATGAGCCGGCAGCTCTGCCAACTGAGCTATAGGCCCATGAAACGCCGTGCATTTTCGTCATACACCGGGCCGACCAGCCGGCCCGGCGCGCAGCATGCTGCAACATGGAACCATAGCTCGCAGCGCAGTGCTTGTCAAATCACGCGGTATGCCTTCAGGCCTTCGGGGTGCGCACCAGTTCGGGGATATGCTTCTTGATGAAGTCGATGGCGCTTTTGCCGGCCACAGCCCCTTCGCCTACGGAGACGCTGATCTGCAAAAAGCCGCCGGTGCAGTCGCCGGCGGCGAACACGCCGGGGATGTTCGTCTGGAAGGCGGCATCCACTTCCACGAAGTTGTTGCGCACGGTCACGCCCAGGGCGCGGGCAAAGTCCAGGGAAGAAGCCTCGCCCATGGCCACGAAGAGGCCGTCGGCGTCCAGGGTGTGGCCATCGACGCAGATCAGGCGGGCCAGGCCATTGTCTCCTTCCAGACGTTCCACCTTGTTTTCCAGGATGGGGATGCCTGCGGCGTCCAGACGCTGGCGGAATTCCGGCGTCACATTCAGGGGCTTGCCCTGGGTGATGATGGTCACCAGGGGGGTATAGGTGAGCAGTTCCAGGGCCTGATTGGCGGCGAAGAGACCTTCCCCCAGCACGACCACGGGCTTGTTCTTGTAGAAGAAGCCGTCGCAGCTCACGCACCAGGAGACGCCCTTGCCTTCGTAGTCACCCAGGTTCTTGATGCCCGGCCGCATGCGGGAGACGCCCGTGGCCAGGATGACCGCGCAACAGCGCCGGGTGGTGATGTCCGAGACGACCTCGAAGCAGCCTTCGGGGTGGCTGTGGACGGCCAGGACCTTTTCGCAGGAGAGGGTGGTCCCGAAACGCTGGGCCTGCTGCACGCCGCGCTGGATGAGCTCGTTGCCACTGATGGTTTCGGGAAAGCCGAAGTAGTTGTCGATGTCGTAATCCCCGGCCACCTTGGGCTGGCAGCCGAGCACGATGGTGGGGATGGAGGCGCGGCTGGTATAAATGGCCGCCGAGAGGCCGGCCGGGCCGGCACCGACGATGATCAACGGGAGCGGATTCGCCATGATCGCACCTCGCAATGGCTGGGTGGCTGGTTACAGACCGAGCTGCTTGAGCAGGTCGTCCACGTCGTTCTGGCTGGCGTCCAACTGGGGGCCCTTGAGCTGGGTGGTTTTGGCTTTGGATTCCTGGGCAATGGTTTCCAGGTCCTTGGAGGGGGCTTCCTCACGGGCCTTGATGGAGAGCCCGGTGGAGACATACAGGTCGAACGTGGTGGCTTCGATGCGCTTGAGGGCCGAGATGATGCGCTTGATGCGCTGGCCGGTGAGGTCCTGGAAGGACAGGGAGGTCATGATTTTGATGAGATTGTCGCCGAGCTCGTTGTTGATCTCGATGAGCTTCAGGATGTCGTCGTTGGCCTTGCGGGTCTTGCGCAGCTTGGCCAGCATGGCCTTGGCTTCTTCCTGCAGGGCCATGTGCTTTTCCACCACGTCCATGATTTCTTCGGTGGCCTGTTCGGTGGTTTGCAGGATGTCGTCCAGCTGGCGGGAGGCCTCCATGAACAGCTGCTCGGCCTGCTGCACGGGTTCGCCCTCGGTGTGACTTTCGGGCCGGGTGGCGCGGGAGATTTCCTGGTAGATTTCCTGCAGGCCGCTGCGCATGTCCCGGGAGAGGCGGCGGTAGAATTCGCTTTCCACCAGAGACTGGGAGAGGCTGCGGGTGAGTTCCTGTTCCAGGGCCACGGAAAGGTTTTTGGTCAAGCCTTCAACAACCTGCCGCGTCAGGGAATCCATGGCGAGTTGAAGCATGTCTTGCTGGGCGTGCTGTTCGGCGTGGGTCATGCGGCGGGCTCCTGGTGGTTCAGCGGCTGCGCAAGCGTTCGCGCAGCCGTTTGCGTTCTTCATGAAAAACAAACTGCATGATGGCCTCAAAGTCCGGCTCGCGGATGTGGGCAAACTCCAGGGCAAAGGCCGGAGCTTCTCCGGAGGGAGGCGGTTCGGTGTCTGCGCGCAGCACCCGGGCCACGGCGCCGGCCACGCGCACCGGCGCGTGGTGCAGCAGCAGCGCCACTTCCAGCAACGCGCCGGGCTGCAGGGGGGCCATTGTCTGGGTTCGTATTCCGTTACCCGAAAGTTCCACCACGCGCATGGTGTACGGGAATTCCTTGGCCAGTTTTTCCGCGAGCAGAAAGCCGAGCATGGCATCCAGCTTGGCATCCAGGTGCAGCAGGAAGGCAGCCATGCCTTCGGGCAGGCGGACTTTTTCCAGCACCTCCAGGGCGGTGCGTTCCGGCCCGCCCACGGCCCAGGCCTCCTGCAGGCGCAGGGGGGCTTCCGCATGTTCCAGCAGCCGGCACCAGGCCGTCATCTGCACGGGGGTGCGGGCAAACTGACGGCGTTCCTGGAAGGCGCCTCCTGCGTCGAGTTCGTCAGGGCCGGGCATGGCGTCACCGTGTCAGTGCAGTTGTTCCATGTCCACATCCGCATGCATGGCTTTGACCGGGCAGACGCGGGTGCACATGCCGCAGGCGGTGCAGCGTTCGGAGTCAAAGAGCACGCGACGGGTGACGGGATCCAGGGACAGGCTGTCGTTGGGGCACATGGCGGTGCACATGCCGCAATGGACGCAGGAATCGTCATCGCGGGAGATGGTTTCCGCCGCCGGGGTGATGCGCACCCCCTGTTCCTGCAGGTAGGCCATGGCCAGCTTGTAGTTTTCCTCCGGGCCGCAGAGCTCCAGGGTCATGTGCCCTTCCTTGCGGGGGGTGATCTGCGCTTGCAGGATGCTGAAGGAGATGTCGTACTTTTTGGCGATGACGCATACCACGGGATTGCCGGACACTTCCGGCGGAAAGGTGAGGAGGACGATTTTGCGATAGCCTTTGAGGCAGTCTGCCATCATAGCGGTGGTCCTGGGCGGCGGTTAGTTGGGGCTTTTCAGGTATTCCATGGCCCGTTTGGCTTCCGGGGTGTTGGGATACTTGTGGATGACGTGTTGCAGTTGCACTTGGCCGGCCTTGGTTTTGCCGATCTGGATGAAGGCGATGCCTTGTTTGAGATAGGCCGCCGCCGCCTTGGGGGTGTCCGAATGTTTGCTGATGATTTCCTGGTACGCCAGGATGGCCTTGGGGTATTCCTTGAGCTGGAAGAAGGCCTCGCCCTGCCAGAAAATGGCGTTGGAAGCCAGCTCATGGGTGGGATGCGCGTTGACGAACTGTTCCCACATGGCCTGGGCGGCCTGGTAGTTGCGGGCGTTGAACTGGGCGCGGGCCTCGTTGTAGGCGGCTTGCGCCGGGTCTGCGCCGGGGGCTGCGGCCGGTTCGTCGCTTTCGGACACCACCTGATTGCGCGGCATGGGCGGTGTGGCCGGTGCCAGCACTGCAGAGGGCGCGCCGAGCTCTGCCGCCTGGGAAGGCGACAATCCTTGCGGCTGGCCCGGAGTCAGGCTTGGCGCAAGGCCCGGCAGCGGGGTGGTGGCGTTGAGCGGCGGGGCAAAGGCCGGCAGGGTTTCCACGGGCGGCGCCTTGAAACGGCGGTCGAATTCGTCCGCCTTGCCGCGCAGCATGTTCACGTCTGCGCGCAGCACGTCGATTTCCGCGCTCATGTTCGCCTGGTTGGGACGAATCTCTTCCAGGCTGTTCATGCGTTGTTCCAGGGCGGCCACGCGGGCGTTCAGGGCATCTATCTCCTTGCCCGTGCAGGAGGCCAGGGCAAGGCCGGCCAGGGCAAGCACAGTCACGGTGGGCATGGTGCGACGTTTCGAATGGGACATGAGAAGTCACTCCATGGGGATGGATTAGTCGAGGTTAGTCGCTTCGGGGGAACTGCCGGGCGGGGAGGCGGCGGCAGTCGGCACGCGGCCTCGCCATGCGCCGATGAGCCAGTACGGCAGGCCACCCAGAAACGGCAAAAACAATCCGACGCCGAGCCAGAGCACTTTTTCCAGCGGCGAATTGAACTGTCGTTTGTACGCGTGCCAGATCGCCAGAAAATTGGCAAGCAGGGGCAGGGTGAGTCCTGCGGCGTACAGCAGCTGCTTTTCCGGCGGCAGGGTGGCAAACCACTGCAGCAAGGGAATGTTCATGCGGAATCCTTTCGAGAGGCGGCCCTGCCGCGTCCGGGTTCTTCAGGCGGTGCGGGCGTGGTGGCCACCAGCCAGATCAGCCCGAGGCAACCCACTGTGATGGCGCTGTCCGCCACGTTGAAGGCCGGCCAGTGCCAGTCGTTGATGTAGACATCCAAAAAATCCACCACTGCGCCTTGGCGCAGGCGGTCCACCAGATTGCCGGCCGTGCCGCCCAGCAGCAGGGCCAGCCCCAGCCGCATGCGCACACCGCCGCCGGGCAGCAGGCCCTGTTTGCGCCAGATGCCCCAGCTCAAAAGCCCAAGGGCGGCCAGGGCGGTGCAGGTGAACAGCACCGTGCCCCAGCCTTCCGCATCGTTCAAAAAGCCGAACGCCGCGCCCTTGTTCAGATAGTGGACGAGATCGAAAAACCCCGGAATCACGGGGATACGCTCTGTCCACAACGTCATCGAGGTGGCCACCCACCACTTGGTGGCCTGGTCCAGGGCGAACACGCCGCCGGCCACCAGCCAGCACAGCCAGCGCTCACGGGCAAGCGTCACGCGGCTAGCCCTCTTCCACCAGAACACGTGCGCAGCGGGCGCAGAGATCGTTGGATTCCGTGACCTCTGGCGTCACAATCCAGCAGCGTTCGCATTTGCCGCCGGCCGCCGTGCCCACGGTGAGTTTCATGCCGCCTAGCTCCGTGGCCAGGGCTTCGGCGGGAGCCTGCCCGAGGGGGTGCACGTCCACACGGGAGAGGATGCACAGCTCGCGCAGATCCGCACCGGTTTCGGCCAGGGCGGTCTGCAGGTCTTCATCAATATACACGACAGCCTGCCCCGAGAGGGAATGCCCCACCTCGCCGGACTTGCGCAGAGGCTCCATGGCCGCCACAATGGCTGCCCGGATGGCCAGCACCTGGCCCCAGCGCTCGCGCAGGGCGACGTCCATGCAGGGCGCTTCCGTTTCCGCAGCCATGCACAAGACAGAGGGCAGTGCCGGCTTGAGGGCCGCCGGCAGGTGGGTGAAGGCTTCCTCCGCCGTGAAGGACAGCACGGGAGCCATGTCCTGCAGCATGAGCATGAGCACGCGCCACAGCACGGTCTGGCAGGAGCGCCGTTCCCGGCTGGCCTGTCCTTCCACATAAAGCCGGTCTTTGGAGATGTCCAGGTACAGGGCGGAAAGATCCGTGACGCAGTAGTTGTACAGGGCGTGATAGATCTTGTGGAATTCGTAGCGGCCGTAGGCGGCCTGGATGTCCGCGTGCAGGCGCAGGGCCTGGTCCAGGGCGTAGCGGTCGTAGGGCAGAAGCTCGTCGTACGCCAGGGCATCCTGCGGGGTGAAGTCGGACAGATTGCCCAGCAGGAAGCGGCAGGTGTTGCGGATGCGGCGGTAGCCGTCCACCACGCCGCTCAGGATGGCGTCGGAGATGCGCACGTCTTCCGTGTAATCCACGGAGGCCACCCACAGGCGCAGGATTTCCGCCCCGAACTTGTCGATGATTTCCTGCGGGGCCACCACGTTGCCCACGCTCTTGCTCATCTTGCGGCCTTCGCCGTCCACCACGTAGCCATGGGTGAGCACGGCCTTGTACGGCGGCGCGCCTTCGTTGCCCACGGCGATGAGCAGGGAGGAGTGGAACCAGCCGCGGTGCTGGTCCGAGCCTTCCAGGTACAGGTCCGCCGGCAGGGAAAGCTCCGGCCGTTCCTTGAGCACGGCGGCGAAGCTGGAGCCGGAATCGAACCACACATCCAGGATGTCGGTTTCTTTTTTCCACTGCCCGCCGCAGCTGCAGGTGGGCTTGTGGGCGGGGATGATGTCTTCCATGGGCGCTTCGAACCAGTCGTCGCAGCCGCGGGGATGTTTGGCGAAGCGTTCCACCATCTGGTAGACCCATTCCGCCTCGAACCAGACGTCGTCGCAGGCCGTGCAGCGCAGGGCCACGATGGGCACGCCCCACAGGCGCTGGCGGGAGATGCACCAGTCCGGCCGGTTTTCGATCATATTATAGATGCGGTCCTCGCCCCAGGCAGGAATCCACTGCACGTCCTCGCGGATGGCCTTGAGGGTCCGCTGGCGCAGGGCGTTGGCAGCCATGGAGACGAACCACTGCGTGGTGGCGCGGAAGATGACCGGCTCCTTGCAGCGCCAGCAATGCGGATAGCTGTGGGCGATTTTTTCGGACCCCAGCAGCCGGCCGTTTTCCTTGAGGATCTCAATGACCTTGGGGTTGGCCTGGAACACCGTGAGGCCGGCCATCTGGTCCACGGATTCCAGGAACCGCCCGGCGTCGTCCAGGGGGGAGAGGATCTCCAACCCGTACTTAAGGCCGGTTTCGTAGTCCTCGCGGCCGTGGCCCGGGGCGGTGTGCACGCAGCCGGTGCCGGCCTCCAGGGTCACGTAGTCGGCCAGGACGATGGGCGAGGGCCGGTCGAAGAACGGGTGCCGGGCCACGAGCCCTTCCAGCGATGCGCCGGGGACCTTGGCCAGGATGGTCCAGGTCTGCCAGCCGAACTTGTCGGCCAGACCGGGGACAAAGTATTCCGCCAGGACGAATTGCCTGCCGTCGGCTTCCACCAGGGCGTATTCATGCTCGGGGTGCAGGGCCACGGCCATGTTGTCCGGCAGGGTCCAGGGGGTGGTGGTCCAGATGACCACATGGGCGCGGGCCAAGTCTGCCTGGGGGAACACGGCGGCCAGTTTGGCGTCGGGCAGGGGGAAGGCCACGTAAATGGAGGGGGAGGCGTGGTCCTTGTATTCCACCTCGGCCTCGGCCAGGGCTGTCTGGCAGCTGCAGCACCAGTGCACGGGCTTCTTGCTGCGGAAGACGGCGTTTTTTTCCATGAACCGGCCCAGCTCGCGGGCCGTGGCGGCCTCGTAGGCGGGGTCCATGGTCTGGTAGGGGTGGTCCCAGTCTCCCAGCACACCCAGGCGCTTGAACTCCTTGCGCTGGGTGTTCAGCCATTTGGCGGCGTAATCGCGGCAGCGTTTGCGCACGGCCACGGGCGGCAGCTGGGCGAACTTTTCCCCAAGCTCCTGAGCTACCTTGTGCTCGATGGGCAGGCCGTGGCAGTCCCAGCCGGGCACATAGCGGGCGGCGAAGCCCTGCATGTTCCGGGACTTGACGATAATATCTTTCAGTATCTTATTCAGGGCCGTGCCCAGATGGATGTTGCCATTGGCATAGGGCGGGCCATCGTGCAGGATGAAGGCGCCTTTCTGGCTATTGGTCTCCACCATGGTCCTGGCGATGCCTTCTTTCTCCCAAAAGCCGAGGGTTTGCGGCTCGCGCTGGGTGAGATTGGCTTTCATGGGAAAGGAGGTCTGAGGCAGGCGGAGCGTCTTCTTGTAGTCGCTCATGGAAACTTGCGTCCTTTGCTGGAGGGCGAACGGCGATGTACAGCCGGTGAACACGGATTGATTGAACAGACGGGCGCGGAAGTCAAGGCCCGGCGGTGTCAATATCACGCGCCGCCGGATGGCATGCAGTGCTCCGCGTTGAATCGTGGGCTGTGGGGCGAGGCATAGATCCAGGCCGCCGAGATGGACCGGCCGGTGATTATCGGCGCCAGCACGCGGCAGTAGCAGTTTTTGTCCTCGGGCAGGAAGTCTTCGAAGGCATCGAACCGCGGCAGGCGGTCGGCAGCGTCGCGGAATTCCAGCACCTCGCCGAGTACAAAGCGCCAGGGAGGTTCCAGAGCCGGGAACACGGAGGACTCCACCGGCTGATACCGCCAGGGCAGGGCCAGATCGCGTTCCAGATCCTCGCTGCCGATGGCCAGCACGTCTTCCGGAGGGATGAACAGGGTCGGGTAGCCTTCCGGCCGGTCCACCACCCGACCACGCACCGCCGCCGGGGACAGGCCGCAATATCCCCGGCAGCACTGCTCGAACCCGTAGCATCCCCGTTTGAGAGTACCGTACACGAACAGCCGCAGGGGCGCTGGTTCTGGCGGCGGGCAGGAGGGAATGAGCAGGGAGGAATAGGGCATCGATCAAGCATCCTCAGGGACGGGAGCCGGACCACAGGCGGCCCCGTGGCCCGGCAGCGTCTTTTTGCGGAGTGTTATTGCAGCAGCAAATACATCAGCGGCGGAACGTGCGTGCCGATGCGGGTTTCCGCCACATAGCGTTCCTGGAACATCAGAATGCCATGATTGCCGCGGCCGGTTATGTCCTTGGTGGTGTTGTTGAAATTGTAGCAGGCCTGCAACCCTGTGCCGGTGCAGGCTGCGGTGCGCATGTCCGCCAGCAGTTCTTCCCGGGTGAGCGCCTTGTTCCAGAGGTGCAGGTCGTCGATGTCCCAGTTGCCGTAGCGGCCGGCTTGCATGGGGTTGCCGTCGGCGATGACGGTTCCCGTGGCCGTGGTGGCGGCGATCTGATTGCCGTTGAGGTACAGGCGGAAGTTGTTGGCCCCGCCCGTGGGGTTGTAGGTCATGGCCAGATGGGACCATTGATCGGTGGGCACATAGCCTTGGTTCGAACCGCCGGGATTCACGACGAAGGTGCCGGCGGCGGTGGTGATTTCGGCAGTGATGGTGTGATCCTGGCCCTGGGGATTGGCCAGGGAGAGGATGGTGCCCAGGGCATAGGAATAGCCAATCCCCTGGGGCTTGGACACCACGGGCCGGTATTGGTTGGTGTACCCGGTATCCGCCCCGCCGGCAGCCGGCTTGACCCAGAGGCCGATGGAGAAGGCGCCGGGCATGTTCACGTCTGCCGAGTCGGGCACGTGCATGTTGTCGTAGCGACTCTCGAAGCTGACAGTTTCCGACCGCAGGCGCAGACAGGTCCTGCCCGTGGGATTCGGCGGAGTCAATGCATGGCGGCGGTAGAAGATATCCTCATTGCAGTTGCCGCCGCACAGGCTGCTGGAATAGAATTTGGCACTCATCACATAGTGCAAGGCCTCGTCCGTGGTGCTGGCAATCTGTGCGCGCTGCACCCAGCCGGTGCGCCAGAAGGGGAACAGCAGGGACGTGCCGCTCAGATTCGCGCCGCCGTTGCTGGCCGTGCGCAAGGTGCCCTGCCAGAAGAGCTGGGCCTTGGACCCATCTGAACTGTTGCCATCCACGGCCACGATGGGCCACCAGCCGCCGGCTGTGGCCTCGGTGGTTGCGCCAAAGCTGGTGCCCTGATTGGACGAGGTGCGGAACATGGACTTGGCGTCCGAGGTGTTCCACATGGCATACAGGTAGTTGCCCTTGCCCCGGATGGTCTCTTGTCCTGCCTGGATAGTGGAGTTGCCGGTCTGGTTGTACAGGGTGAGCGGATCGAGGAACGACGCACCATTGTTGGTGGATTTCCGGAGAAATACGCAGCGTTCACTATTGGTGTTGGTGCCGGCCCAGGTGGCGGAGACGGTGTTGTTGAGTGCGGCAATTTTCGAGGCGTAATGCCCATCCTGTCCGCCATAGGCCTTGTAGCACCCGTTGGATTGCGGGATGGAAAGCAGCTGCGAGGCGAAGGTGGCCCCGTTGTTGGTGGAGGACGCCAGATACATCTTGCTCTCGCCCTCGTAACTGCAGCCGCGCCCGTTGGAGGTGCCATACATCACGTAGACATTGTCGCCCACATGCTGGAGATCGTACACGGCTGCCCCGGCATAGGCAGGGTCGTTATGATCATACAGAAAGCATTGGGTTTGGGTAAAGGTGGCGCCGTTGTCCGTGGAGCGCAGCACTTCCCCGGAGTCTCGTTTGTAGCCACTGCTGGAGCTCAGGCGAAAGGCAATGGTGACCTTGCTGCCGTTGCCGTTGATGTAGCTGTGGCTCAACGAGAGGTACGTTGCGGAGAACAGTGACTGTGCGCTGCCGAAGCTGGCGCCATTGTCCGTGGAGCGGCGGTAGTACACGGTGCCGGCCCAGGTGCCCCCCGAGGAGTGGCCTATGTACGCGATATGCACCGACGTGCCCACGACATGCAGCCGTTTGACATACTCCGTGATATCCAACTCATTGGCTGGCGCTTCGACAATCTTGATCCGCGCCTGCCACGTGGCGCCACCGTCCAGGGATCGTCGGTACCAGATTTGGCCTATATACGGATCTGATTGGTAGGTGACCCACACGGCATGGACGGTGTCGCCCACCACGGCGATTTCCGGAGCCCCGTTGCGATTGTTGGTGTCTGTGCTGGAACTGCCCGAAGACAGGTTGACCATCCAGGAAGAGACGTCCGGATTGCGCGCCTCGGCCGTGGTGCAGCACAACAGTACTCCCAGCATGGCGATGCAACGCACCAGATGCATGCCGAATGGGATGATTGAGCGTCGCATGGCTTCCTCCTGGGGGGGAGCGCACATTCTTCTGTACAAGAAAGAGCCATGTCACCGCAGGTTGCAGCCGGTGCGGTGGCGTGCGAACGCATTGTATCAGCAAATATATTTCACTGGCAAGCACGGGCATGTTCCGTGCGCCATGTGGTGAGGTGGCCAAGCGGGGGCCGCCTGCCCGTACCAGTCAGTGCCAGTATAAAATAACGAAATATGCCACGCCAAAGGCGAACAGCAGCATGCATGGGGCGACCAGCCGCTTCCAGATGGTCATGCTGTTGACGCCGAAAAATTGGCAACTCAGCACAAAACAAATGTGCAAGGGCGAAATCATCACCCCCACAAAGCCGGAAAACAGCCCCAGCGCCACAAACGCCAGCGTGTGTTCCTGTAATCCGACGTGCTGGGCGGTCAGCAGGATGATGGGAAAGGTGGACCCCACGAACGCCATGGTGATGCCAGACACCACCCCCACCAGGAAGGGCAGCAGCGTGGCGCAGAGCAGCACCGTCGTCAGGCCTGCGCCGGACACGCTGATGGCGGAGATGGCGCCGGTCGCGGCCAGCATCTGTTTATAGATGAAAATCGAGCCCACAATGGCCAGCAGCACGCCATTCTGTTTGGAAAACGCCGCCCGGCGCACCAGCGCCAGGGGCAGCCTGGTGCTGCGCTGCACGTAGGCGATGCCGGCAAACAGGGCCGCCAGGATGCCGAGTTCCGGCGTGACCCATTGCACATGGGAAAGCAGCAGCTCCAGCACCACGGAGCCGCAGATGGCAATGGCCAGGGGCAGGGCGTTCATCCCCGTCGTCCGCCAGGAGAACGGCGCAGCGGCGGCCGGTGTATGTGCGGCAAGCGTCAGCGCGCCCTGCCGCATGAAAAACAGATAGCCCAGCAGCAGGCAGGCCACAGGCCCCACCGCCATGTGCGCGGTCAGCGTCAGCACCGGAATGCCGGACAGGCTGGAGGCCAGGATGATGCCCGGATACAGCGGCCAGCACAGCTCCCAGATGTGGCGGTACCAGTAGTTCAGCAGGGCGCGGTCGTTCACCGGAGCCCCGACGCGCTCGCCGATGTGGCCAATCATGGGCGCGGAAAAGATCGCCCCGCCCGGCATGGGCAGCAGGCCGATGAGGGCCGGAAAAAACGCCAGCGACACCCGGGGCCAGCGTTGCATGCCCTGCAACGACTCCAGCAACCTGCCGGACATGCCGCTTTTCTCGTACACGTCGGAAAAAATGAGGATGCTCGTCACAATGGCGGCCAGAAGCAGCGTTTGCCCGTCCAGGATGCCAGCCACGGCGTTGCTGCACCAGAACGTCACGCCATGGCCGAAGGCCACAGCCAGAAAGGCGCTGCCGGCCAGAATGGCCAGGCCCAGATGGATGCGCAGCCGGAGAAAAAGGAGAATGACCGCAAAGGAAAGGATGATTTTGAGCAGTGGAAGCGCCATGCGAACAGATCCTTGCTGGAAACCCCAGGAAAAATACGCCAGACCGGGGTCCCATGATCCCAGGCTGGCGTTCGCAAAGCACTACGCCTTGCGCCGCACCCAGGCAAGGACAATATGCCTCGATTGTTGGCGAAGGTGCTGCGGCGATTCCGCAACGGCGCCGCAGCGGGAAGTCCCGCGTGTCCGTCTGCCGCTGTCGCAGGTCAGGCGTCTTCCACCACCTGGGTGTGCTCGGCCACGAACTTGGCCACGCGGTACAGATACACGAAATACGCCAGCCCGAAGGTGAGGCACGCCAGCACAAACCACAGCAGGGCGTGTCCGAGGCGGGAGGCGACATCCAGATCGCACACCAGCCGGCGAACGCGGCCGGTGTGATCCACCAGGCGGGTGCGATTGATGCAGAAGGCGGTCAGGGCGTAGGGATACAGAAACGCGGCCAGACCCAGGGTGAGGATGGTGAACAGGAACCATTTGAGGGCATGGAAGAAGGCAGAAACGACATCCAACTCCATTTCAAGTTCGCCGATCCTCAGCATGCTGCACTCCAGCGGGGGGGATAAACGCCAGCGGAAATGTTAGCCTTTGATATATTCGTCGAGGCCCAGGTTCTCGAATTCCTTGCTCACCCAGAACGCCGTGGCCCAGATCATCAGGGCGGTGGCCTGGGTGTCGTCCAGTTTTTTCAGTTTGGCTTCCAGTGCGGCAGGGGAGGAGCCATGGCGCGTGTGCAGCATGTCCAGCTCGCAGGCGTCTGCAATGCGCAACTGCAAATACGCCAGACGGCTTTGGTCCGGCAGCAGGCGCACGTCCTTGTGGGCATCCACAATGGTCTTGAGTTCCGCAGTGGAGAACATGGCCTTGATATTGTTCAACGCGCGATAAAACGTATCCACGGCCCAGGGGAGAATAAACTCCGCGCCGGCGCTCTTGGTTTTGAAAAACTCCTTGAGCCACTGCTCATGCGTGGGCGTGATTCGCGCAGCCACTTGTGGCATGTGCTCCCCCTTGGCTTATGGACTGCCTGAGCGGGTCCGACTGCAGGATGCAAGGTGATCGCCGTGGAGCCCTCACCATTTCACCCGGTCCACAGCGCAGCTTTCATGTAGCGCATTTCCCTGGTCAGATCAAGACAATATCTAGAATGATCATGCACGAAAAAGCGTCGTGAATCTTCCCCGTTAGGTTGATGGATCTGCACTGTCTGGGCATCGCCGGGCGCAATGATGCCTGCGGCGTCACCATGTATGACTGTGGATGCCGAAGGAGTCCTGACGCGGCTGCGGGACGTGTGCAGGAGGTGTTGCAGTGGGAGAGTGCATGGAACGACAGGTGCGATGGTCCGGCACAACGCGTCAAAAGACGTTGTCGAACATGGTGCATGCACGGGTGGCATCGCGTTCTGTGCAGACTTGCACAAAAAAGGGGACCGCATTTGCCTGGGGGCTTCGGTGGGATCCCCTGGTCACCCGTCGAACTCTTCCTTGATCTTGCGGAAGAGCACCAGCAGAAACGGCTCGGGCGCGTTCACGCCGTCCATGGCCAGCCGGGTGATCTGCATCACCTCGTTGCCGCTGGGGGTGGTGACGCGGGCCACCTCCATGCGGTGGCGGCGGGGATGGCCGGTGTCCGGGTCGTTGGCGGAAAGCAGCAGCACCCAGCAGGGCGGATGGTTTTGCCAGGAAAGTGCCACTTGGCCGCGGCGCGAGCTGCCGTGTTCCACCAGATGCATGAAATCGCGCAGGCTGAAGGGCTTGGTACGGCCCACCACGCCCAGGTATTCGTTGGCTGCCGTGCGGATGACCAGGGGCAAATCCAGGTGCGGCGCCTCGGTATTTCGGCTGCGGCGGCTCTGCTGGGTGGTCTCTTCCTGGCGTTTTCGATCGTGCAGGGCATCATGCAGGGCATCTCGCAGTTCGGCCACCTCCAGGGCCAGGGCCACGCGCTGGGAGCGTTCCTCAAACACCTGGGCGTCCAGATCCCGGGCCTTGGCACGCAGGGAGGTCACCTCGTCGCGCAGGAGCTCAAGCTCGCGTCGCATGGCACCCTGGGTTTCCAGCACCTGGGAAAGTCGCTCCAGCACGGAGGATGCGGCGTGATTGGCGGAGGATTGCGGATCATGCATGCCGTACAGTTTGGCCGCCAGATCCTGTTCTATGGCGTCGGTGGTCCAGTGCTGGGTGTACATGTCGCGAATCTCCTTGAAAATCTGGAGAGCTTCGAGCGGATACGCGATGCGGGAGGAGGAGGCGGAAGCACCATTCCCGGGCGGACACGTCGGAATATAGGCCCCGAACCGATCCTTATAATAGGAGACGCTGGACGGCGGGATCCCCAGCCGCCGGCTGATCTCGCGCAGGGAGAGGCGTTCGTCGCAGCTGCTGTTGTGCATTGTTGTTTTTCCTCTTCTCCTCTTGCGTGGAAGTTGAGCCATGTCAAGAAAAATGCAATATTACGCCAAGGTACGGCCATCGGAGCGGGAAATGACAAATTTGCAGCCCCTTTCAGCACTTTACGGAATTCGTGGCGGTGTGTAGGTAGCGGAATCCGATACTGACGTTCCCCACGGCCCGGAAGGACTGTTGCAGCATGCCGGCAGGTTGGGCTGTTGTGACGGCCGATTCAACACCTCGCGCAAGGGTTTTGGAATATTCCCCATGAACATCGCCCTGCTTGTGGCCCTCGCCGGAGGCATCGGCTTTCTGACGACCTTGTGCGCCGTCCCCCTGGCGAAGCGCCTGGCCGAGCGGTTTGATATCGTCAGCTATCCCGGCGGCCACAGCTGCCACGCCCGCCCTGTTCCCCTGCTGGGAGGCGCCGCCATGCTGCTGGGTGTGCTGGCGGCCTGGGGCTTTTTCCACCTGTTCCTCAGCGGCGGGGCAGGGCACAGGCTGCATCCGGACCCCTGGCAGATGGGCTCCCTGATGCTCGGCTCCCTGTGGATGTGCGCCCTGGGCACCCTGGACGACAAGCTCCACCTCGGCTGGCGCAACAAGCTGCTGGGCGAGCTGGTGGGCGTGGGCATCCTGCTGGTTGGCGGGCATACCATCACCGTGGCCACCATCCCGTTTGTGGGACCGGTGCACTTTGGCTGGCTGGGTGCACCGCTGTTTGCCCTGATGATCCTGACCATCACCAATGCCGTGAACCTCATCGACGGCATCGACGGCCTTGCCGGCGGCATCTGCTTTTTCGCCGCCCTGGTGACAGGGGTGATCGGACTGGCCAAGGGCGACCCCTTTGCCGCGGCCACCGGCTTTGGCGTGGCCGGGGCGGTGCTGGCCTTTCTGGTGTTCAACTTTCCGCCGGCCTCCATCTTCATGGGCGACGGCGGCAGCCTGTTTCTGGGATTTCTGCTGGGGGCCATGGCCAGCAGCTCCGCCGCCACCACGGCCGGGCAACGCTCCGGCGCCCTGGTGATGCTGCTGGCGCCGTTTCTGCCGTTCGGCATCGCGTTGCTGGATGTGGCGCTCTCCATCATGCGCCGGGGGCTCTCGGGGCGGCGCATTTTTCTGCCGGACACGGACCATCTGCATCATCGACTTATGGAAACCGTGGGCCATCCCCGCGGCGTGGTGGCCATCCTGTACTCCTTCAGCGCCTTGCTTTCCGCCATGACCCTGACGTTGATCCTTGGGCAAAAGGCGGATTTTTTCCTGGGATACATCGCGTTTTCCGGTCTGGTGCTGCTGGGACTGATGGTGCTGGTGCTGCGGCTGTACATGCGCGAAGGCCTGCCTTCCATGCTGGAAAACCGTCCGCACATGAAATATCTGGCCAGCTACATGGAATTCATGACCCGCCGCGCCAGCCGGTGCCGCCATCGGGACGAGTTGCTGGCCTTGCTGGAAAGCGGCGTGCGGGATCTGGCCTTCGATACCGTGCTCCTGCGCCGCGGCGATACGGTGCTGCAGCGCTGGGACCGTGCGGACATGGCCCATCCCGAGGCGCCGCGCCACGAGGACGCGCGCACGCTCAATGACACCGGGCTGACCGTCCTGGCGATTCTGCCGCAGCACCACAGCCTTGCGTATCAGAAATATCTCAAGCTGGTCTGGGCACAGTTCCTCAAGGCCGCAGCCTGCCGGCTCAAGGAATTGGAAGCGGAGGCATGCACTGACCGCCAGGACGACGAGACGCCGTCCTGATGCATCGTTCCCCCTGACGCCGTCCCCTACGCTGCCCCCTGACGCTGCCCCCTGACGCCGGTGCACACAAGAAAACACCCCCTGCCGGCCTGGCCGACAGGGGGTGTTGTACGCTGGTGGGGGAAGGATTTTCTTTCAGAACGGGTTTTCCGCTTGAAAAATACGCCTCTCCCTTGCGGGTCTTTTCAACAACCTGTTTTTACAAATAAAAGTCTTTTGAAAGGGAGTTCGGGGGAAGAACCTTTCTTCAATTTCCAAAAGGGGGCTCTACTCCTTTCAAAGATACCTTGCTCTAGAAGCCGAAGCCGTCGGAGCTGGGGGCAGAGGAGCCGAAGCCGAAGCTGTCGGGCACGGCAGCTTCTTCGGCAGCAGGGGCGGCGGCAGCGCCGGCGGCCGGGGCAGCCCCGCCGGTGGCCACGGTCACCACGCCGTGCTTCTTGACGTCTTCGATCATCTTCAAGAGTTCGTCCACCTTGCCAATGTATTCTTCAACCTTGGCCTGGGAGGTGACGAGCACCTTTTCGCCTTCGCCCTTGGCGGCGGCTTCGAAGGCCTCGGCCTTGCCCTTGTAGAAGGCCATGGACTTGGCGGTTTCATCCAGCTTGGCGGAGGCTTCGGTCAAGGAGACTTCCAGGGCGGAGACCTTGGTGGTCAGCTCGTCCTTGGCCTTCATCATGCCTTCCATGCGAGCGAAGAGGGCGTCCACTTCGTTCTTGGCCAGGGGGGGCAGCTGGGTCACGGAGACGTTGTCGCCCATGGCCACCACTTCGCCACCCTTCATGCGGGCCAGCTCGGGATGCTGTTCGTAGATGTAGGCCCGGCACAGGGCGCTGGCCACGGGCACGCCGCAGTCGCAGATTTCGCGGCCGGTCATGAACGAGAGCAGTTCCTTGACCGTGGCGGCCTGGGCTTCCTGCTCCACACCCTTCAACAGCGCCGCAAAGGCAGCCATGGGGAAAATTTTACGAGCTTCGGACATTGGAAAACTCCTCCTTAAAATCAAATACTTACACGTGGAAGGTCCTGTCCGCCACAGCAGGCATGGGCAGCCGGCCGGCGACGCGGGTGTAGACCAGAGCGGCAGTGCGATAGACCAGATGCCCCAGCTTGGACCAAGGCAGGTACGCAATGAGCATGAACACGGCAATCAGGTGCAGGTAGTACACAAAGTACGCCAGCGAGGCCCAGTTGACCCAGCGCAGCAGCTGGCTGCCGATGCCCGTGACCGTGACCGCCCAGATGACGCCGAGCAGGAACCAATCGGAATAGCTGGAGGCGCTCTTGGCCTTGTCCAGATTCAGGCGGCGCTTGGTCAGGGCCACCATGCCGATGACGAGCATCACCGCGCCCACGTTGGCCAGCAGCTTCACGGGGTTGTACAGCGGCAGGGGCGTGTGGCCCATGGGCTCCAGGAAGTGCAGGAAGGGCAGGAACACCGGCCCCCAGTGCGAAACGGCAATGACACTCGTGACGATGGCCAGGGCGATGAACGCAAAGAAGGTGTAGAAGTGGCCTTTGAAGCGGGCCTGATCGGCAGGGGCATCGCCGCACTCTTTCCACTTGTTGTGGGTCACCAGTTCTTCCAGCACCACTTCCTTGGCCGCCTGCAGCCAGCCGACTTTCTGGTGGGGGCCGATGAAGACCGTCTTGGGGCCTTTGTCGAACTCTGCAAAAAGTTTGCGCACGCCCTTGTAGAAGGTGTACGCCACGAACGCGAAGGCCAGCGTGAAGATGGGGTCGATAGTGTAGTCCCCGGGGAAGAGCTTGCCGTAGACGATCTTGCCTTCAGGAATGCCGAACCCGGTCATGATCATCCAGATGAAGGCGAAGAGCAGGGCCGGAATGGCGATGAGCTTGGGCAGATGCTTGGGGGAACTCATCCACTCGCCCACGATCTTGGGGCCCACCAGCTCACGATACACCATGGTGCGGGCCGCAGCCAGCACATCCCCGGGCTTGGCGCCGCGAGGACACAAATCGGAACAGTTGCCGCAGCGGTGGCACAGCCACAAATCGATGTCAGAAAGCAGCTTGTCCTTGAGGCCCCATTGCGCCCAGACCATTTCCTTGCGCGGAAACGGCCCGTCCTGCGGCGAAATCGGGCACGCCACGCTGCATGTGGCGCACTGGTAGCAGCGTTTGACGGTGTCGCCACCCGCGGCCTGCAGGTTTTTGATGAATTCGAGGTTCGGCGCGATGCGCTGTGTCTGCGGCATGTCGCGATCTCCTTATGGTGCGTGCCAGGCTGGTCGAAATGGCAGCGGCTTGTGAAAAAAATCCTGAACGAAATCTGCGTACCAGGACTCCTCGAAAAAGCCAAGCCTTTTCCACGCCGTTGTTCCGGTCCGGTATTCGTGGGCAATGCGTCGGCCGGGCGGCATGTTGCCGAACGTCACGACCAGGACGGCCGGATTTGCCGGTGGCGAAAATTCCGTTCAACCGCTGGATCGTGAAAATTAACACAATGCCATTATCCATCTGGCACGGCACAGGAGGGGGTTTGCCTGACGGCTGGCGCATGCTATGGGGGGGCATTGGACACTCCAACGCGGAGGAACGCATGCACGAGACTCAATCCCCCATTCTTCTGGATGAATTGCAGATGCTGCGCCAGGCTGGGCTTGGCGAAAAAGTGATTGCCCACAGCGAGCGCGTGACCGCCACGGCGTTGTGGCTGGTGGACCAGCTGGGCGAGGACGTGGCCGTGGACCGTGAACGTGTGCGGCGTGGCGCAGTGTTTCACGATCTGGGCAAGGTCGAGGATGGCGGCGTGCTGCATGGCGTGGTCGGGGCGCGCCTCGGTCGGGCGCTGGGCCTGGAAGAGGACGTCTGCCGGACCATGGAAGTGCATGTGCGCGGCGGCGTGCCTGCGGAAGAAGCCGCGCGGTACGGCTTGCCGCCAGGGGACTATCGTCCTGAAACACTGGAACAACGTCTGGTGGTGCTGGCGGACAAGCTCATGGACGTGGTGGAGGCCGGCAAGGCGGCCAGTGCGGCTGAGGCCCTGGCGACCCTGGAAGGCCTGCTGCACCGCTTTCCGGATCTGGGCAAGGATGCCGCCACCACCGCGCGCATCCTGGGGTTGGCCGAGGCCTTCAGGGCTGCCCGCCGGGAGAACGAGCGGCAGCCGGGGGAACAGGCATTTTGAACAACCAGGCGGGAGAGTCGCGCTCCCCCGCCTGGTTGGGTGGAGGCGCTACACCAGCCCGGCGTTTTTCAGGGCGGCGTCGAGTTCGCGTTCGTGCTCTGGCGACAGGGGCACCATGGGCAGGCGAACCTCGAAGTTGATCTTGCCCATCTTGGTCAGGGCGGTCTTGGCGGGCACGGGATTGGTTTCGATGAACATGGCCCGGTTCAGCGGGTTGAGGAAGTAGTGGAGCTTGCGGGCTTCGCCAAAGTCGCAGCTTTGGAAGGCCGTGCACATCCGGGCCATCTGCGAGGGGCAGATGTTGGACACCACGCTGATGACGCCCACACCGCCCACGGCCAGCAGGGGCAGCACGGTGAAGTCGTCCCCGGAAAGCAGGATGAATTCCGGCCCGCAGAATTCCATCACCTCGCTCACCTGCTTCAGGTCGCCCGTGGCTTCCTTGATGCCCTTGACCTCGGGAATCTCGCGGAACATGCGCGCCACGGTTTTGGGCAGCAGATTCACGCTGGTGCGGCCGGGCACGTTGTAAACGATGAACGGCATGGACACTTCGGCGGCAATGGCCTTGAAGTGCGCCACCAGGCCTTCCTGCGTGGGTTTGTTGTAATAGGGCGTGATGAGCAGGGCGGCGTCGGCGCCGGTTTCCTTGGCGTGGCGGGTAAGCTCGATGGCTTCCTTGGTGTTGTTGGAGCCCGCGCCGGCGATGACCGGCACGCGGCCTTTGACCTGATCCACGCAAATGGAGATGACGTTACGGTGCTCTTCGTGGGAGAGCGTGGCGGATTCGCCGGTGGTGCCGCAGGGAACAAGGCCGTTGATGCCCTGTTCGATCTGCCATTCGATGAGGCGACGGTATGCCTCTTCGTCCACCTGGCCGTTCTTGAAGGGAGTGACGAGAGCCGTGAGGGCGCCGCGAATCTGCATGGTCATGCCTCCTGCCGCCGGGGACTGCAGACGGTATCAAGATAAAATATAAAATCAATGCCTAGCATCGCACGGGACGCTTTTGCAAGGGGTTCCTGGAGGGGAAATCCTTTCTAGAACAAGTTATCTTTGAAAGGAGTTCGCGGGGAAAGATCTTTCTGAAGAAAGGTTTTTCCCTCCTTCAATAGCCGGCCCCCTTTCCAAAGACTTTTTATTGTGATTCAAAGTCACTATCACAGTTTTGGAANAAAAGGTTTCCCCTCTCGCAATGTCCTTTTTCAAAATTAAAATGCCCTAACGGGGCAGGCCCAGGGCTGCCGCATCCAGCGTGCCGGCAAAGACATACGCTGCCGCGCCGGTGAGAAACACCTGTCCGCCGTCGCTGGTGATGGTCAGCACTTCCTTGCCAGTGGTGGTGACGTGCACCTCGGCATCGGCAAAGCCCAGTTGCTGGGCCACCAGAGCGCTGGCTGCCGCGCCGGTGCCGCAGGCGTAGGTTTCGTCTTCCACGCCGCGCTCATAGGTGCGCAAAAGGATGGATTTGTTGTCCACAATCTGAATGAAGTTGGCGTTGGTGCCCTTGGGCGCAAAACGTTCGTGCTGGCGCAGGGCCCGGCCCAGGGTCCTGACGTCCACGCTCCACACGTCGTCCACGATGACCACCGCATGGGGCACCCCGGTGTTGACGTGGTTGACCGTATGGGGAACGCCGTTCAGGGCCAGGGATTCCCCAAGCCAGAGATCATGGGGCGGGGTGAGCTGGACTTTCACGCGTGCGCCGGCGGGGGTTTCCTCCAGCACCTGGGCCAGGATGGGGCCGGCGTCGGTGAGGAAGCGATGCGCCGGGCCGGCCAGATCCAGCCGCACGGCCAGGGTGGCGGCGCAGCGGGAGGCATTGCCGCACATCTCGGCGCGGGAGCCGTCGGCATTGAAGAAGTGCCAGCGGTAGTCGCAGCCTGGGTCCGGGGCAGGGGATTCCAGAAAGATCAGGCCATCCGCCCCGATGCTGAAGGCACGCTGGCACAGGATGGTGGCCCAGCGCGCCATGTGTTCCTGCGGGAGTTGCAGGGTGCGGTTATCGATGAAGATGAAATCATTGCCGCAGCCATGGAGCTTGTGAAATTCGAGGAGACGGGTGGCGCCAGGCATGACGGGTGCATCCTTATGAAGCGGGGGTGGATTGCGGATGGAACAAGGCCTTGATGGTGGGATCGTCCGCCACGTGCTCTTCCAGCACGGGTGCGGCGGCCCGGATGTTCTCTTCCAGCCGCCAGCGGTCCTGCGCGCCGGGCCAGGCCAGGAGCTGGATAATGGTGACGGTGTACCCCTTGACGTTGGAGCGCGCCCACAGGGTCTTGCCGTTGTTGGCGATGAGATCCGGGCCAGGGGTGCCCGCGCCGGCCCCCAGGAGGATATCCAGACCGGGCACGCCGTTGGAAAGCAGGGTGAACTCCTGCTGGCGTCCCCAGTGGCTCATGCCGATGACCAGATCGCACTGGGCTTTCTGGGCGGCGATTTCCCGACGCACGGCATCCTGCATCTGCTCCGAGGGGGTGGACTGATGGTCGATGAGGGGAAAGTGGACCACCGCCACCTTCTTGCCGGCCACGGCATGCAGTTCCGTGAGGCAGGAGCGGGGGGAGAGCTCCCGGAACAGGTGGGGCAGCTCGCGCGGCTGGCCGGGAGCCACGTTGCGGCGCAGCCAGTCCGCCTCCTCCGGGGTGACGAAGACGCGTGTGTACCCCAGCAGCTCGTACGCCCGGAAAAAGGCCGGTACGTAGTGCTCCTTGGGGCGGATTTCCAGGTCCCGCTTGTCAAAAAATTCCTGCGCTCCCCCCAGGGTCAGGGTGGGAGAGGAAGCGGGAAGCTGCTGCTTCGCGTGGTGTATGATGGTGGCCCGCCGGGCCATCCCGCCGATTCGGTGGCCTGCTCAGGTGGGGCAGGGATCAAAGTACCCCTTGGTGTCCGCGGTGAAAAAAATGGTCAGCACCGGGGCCTTGCCGGCCGCCGATGCGGGATGTTCTTTGATTTCGGACGCTGCGCGCGCCGGCGCAAACAGACAGAACGCCAGCGCCAGGCATACGGCCAAGGCGGCTGCGGTCCGCAAGGGAGTAGGCATGGAACGACCTGCTACTTGTTGAGGAATTCCTTGAGTTCCTTGCCGGCCCGGAAGAACGGCAGGATTTTGGGGTCCACGGTCACCATTTCACCGGTTTTGGGGTTGCGCCCGGTGTAGCCGCCGTAGGTTTTGATCTTGAAGCTGCCGAATCCCCGGATTTCCACGCGATCGCCTTCGCTGAGGGAATCTTTGATGGAGTCGATGAAGGTGCCCACCACCACGGTAGCTTCCTCAAGAGGGATGTTGTTTTCTTCGGATACTTTACGGATAAGCTCGCTCTTGTTCATCGCTGGGCTCCATGGCAGGGTGGCGCGTCCCCCCGAACGCTGGTGTGCAAAATAATTGACGCAGGAACTATGGAGTATTTTACCTCTATCGTCAAGGAATTCCTATTCGTTTTCCTGGATGCCAAGCCCTGTGGCATCCGGGGACGTTTTGTGGATATTTTTATGCGGCTGCGTCAGGGGGCGCAGGGCTTGTTCCTGTGCCAGCTCGGGCAGCCGGGCCTCGCGCAGTTTGGCCAGTTTGACGGCCACGGCCATGATGTCCCGCGCTGCATCGGACGTGGGGGAGAGCTTCATCAGGGGCGACTGCTTGCGCACGGCGTCGGGCACGTGCTTGTCCAGGGCGATGCCGCCGAGATACGTCACCGAAAAGCCGAGGAACCGTTCGCACGTGGCGTTGAGTCGGTGGAAGGCCTCCCGTTCTTCGGCGGGGGATTCGGCCATGTTCACCACCACATGAAACTCACGCAGGCCGTGCTGGGTGGCCAGGACCTTGATGAGGGCGTAGCTGTCTGTCAGCGAGGTGGGTTCCGGCGTCACCACCACCACGCGCACGTGGCTCATGGCGGCGAAGGAAAGCACCGTGGGGGAGATGCCGGCGCCGAGGTCCATGAAGGCGAAATCGTACCGGGAGAACAGCGGCCGCAGGCGTTCGAAGAGGTGGTCCCGGGCGTCGTCGTCCAGTTCCAGGAGTTCGGGCACCCCTGAGGCGGCGGGCAGCAGGTCGAAGCCGCGTGCCAGGGGCAGGACGATTTCCTGCAGGGGCATGTCTTCGTCCACCAGATCCTGGATGGTTTTTTCCGGGGCAATGCCCAGGAGCACATCCAGATTGGCCAGGCCGATGTCGCAGTCCATGAGCAACAGGGGATGGCCGGCCTTGAACAGACAATAGGAAAGATTCAGGGCGATGTTGGTCTTGCCCACGCCGCCCTTGCCGGAAAGGATGGCGATGGAGAGGGTTTTGTTGGGGAGCGTCATGCGTCCTCCGGGAAAAAGAGGCCATCGTCGTCGTCGAGCATGCCTTTGCCGCTGGCATTGGAGAGCAGGAAGCGCTTTTCGTTGGACTGTACCAGGGTAGAGCGCACCATGGTCTCCTCATCCATGGTCAGGCAGGCTTCCACGCAGGCCTTGCCCGCATGTTTGGCCCTGTACAGGGCCTGATCCGCCAGGGAGATGAACTCGGTCGGGCGCACCCGACTGGCGCCGCGGGTGATGGCCAGCCCTGCGGAAAAGCTGCAGCGGAAAGGCGGGAGATCCTGCCCTTCGGGGCTGCAGTGGATGTCTTGTTCGGAAAACGTCTCCAGCAGCCGTTGCACCATGGCCCTGGCACGCCGCATGCCGGCGCCGGGCAGGATGAGGGAGAATTCCTCCCCGCCGGTGCGGGCGGCCACATCGTAGCCGCGTTTGCCGGCAGTGAGCACCCGGGCCAGGGTCTGCAGGGCCATGTCGCCGCAGGGATGCCCGTATGTGTCGTTGACGCGTTTGAAGTTGTCCAGATCGATGATGGCCAGGGCCAGCCGGGAATGCTGGCGCTGGGCGCGGTTGAGTTCCTGGGAGAGGATGCGGTCGAAGGCCCGACGGTTGTGCAGGCCGGTGAGGGGATCATGCTCCGTCTGCCAGGCCAGTTCCTCCAGCCGGGACTGCAGGTGATGCAGAAACGGCAGCGTATCCCCGGCCAGGGGCAGGGCGATCCAGTCTTTCAGGCCGGCCAGCTCGGGACGTTCGAGCATGGTTTTCCAGTCGTCCAGGGTCAGGGAAGGCACCAGCCGGGCGATGACCAGCCCCTCGCCGTCGGTTTCGTGCTCCGGCATGCCCTGGGCCTGCAGCATCCTGGCCAGCGTGTGCAGCTCGCCGGCCAGGGTGGCATGGTGCAGGGGATGATCAGGCGAGGGCGCGTTCATGTGTCCACAGCAGGTAGTCACGAAGCATGGGATCAAGCCGGCCATCCAGCACGGCTTCCACATCCCCCATTTCGCAATTGGAGCGGTGATCTTTCACCAGACGGTACGGCTGCAAGGTGTAGGTACGGATTTGGCTGCCAAAGCCGATGGCATCCTTGCTGGCGTATTCGTTCCGCTTCTCTTCTTCGCGGCGCTTGAGTTCGCGTTCGTAGAGACGGGCTTTCAGCACTTTGATGGCCGCCTCCTTGTTGCGCAGCTGCGATTTTTCGTTCTGGCACTGCACCACCATATTGGTGGGCAGGTGTGTTACCCGCACGGCAGAGCTGGTGGTGTTCACGCTCTGCCCGCCGGGGCCCGAGGCGCGGAACACGTCGATGCGCAGGTCTTCTTCCTTCAGATCGATGACGATCTCGTCGTTCACGTCAGGATAGACAGACACCGAGGCAAAAGAGGTGTGCCGCCTGCCGGAACTGTCGAAGGGGGAAATGCGGATGAGGCGATGGATGCCCGTCTCGCCCTTGAGCAGGCCGTAGGCGTTGGTGCCCTTGAGTTCCAGGGTGGCGCCCTTGAGGCCGGCTTCTTCACCTTCCTGATAGTCCAGCAGACTCACCTGCATATCGTGGCGCTCTGCCCAGCGGCGATACATGCGCAGCAGCATTTCCGCCCAGTCCTGGGCCTCGGTGCCACCGGCGCCGGAGTGGATTTCCAGAATGACATCGCACTTGTCCACAGGATTGGACAGCAGGAGATCCATTTCCACTTCCTGCAGTGTGGTGGCCAGCACGTCCAGCTGGGCGGCCAGCTGTTCCAGCACGTCCTGTGTTTCTTCGGCCGCAGCAAATTCCAGCCACTGGTCCAGCTCGGCCCGGGCTGTCTGGAGGGCTTCCCAGCGGGCCGCCTGCTCGCCTTTTTGCCGCTTTTCCTGCAGCAGCGGCGTCATGAGCTCGGGAGTGTTCCAGGCGTCCGGTCTGGCGAGTTCGTCTTCGATGGTCTGCAGGCGGGCCTTGGCTGCCTCCAGGTCAAAGACGCCTCCAGAGGGAGTCGAACTGAGTCTGCAAGGGCGCAGCCTGGATCTTCAAATCGGACAATTGCAACATGGCGTCTTTCGATGTGGGGTGAGGGTGGAAAAACGGCCGCGGGCATCAGCTGTAGCGGGGCGTCTTGGACGGGACCCGGCTGGGAGCGATGCGCGACCACAGGTAGCAGACAATACTCAATACGGCCATGCCCGGCAAGATGACATAATGCCAGACATGGTACCGGGTATGCGAGGTCATGAGATCCGTCTCCATGGCGAAGACGGCGGTCTCGAACAGCCGCGTGGGACTGCGGACCACACCCGTGGGCATGATGACGGCGCTGATGCCCGTATTCGTGGCGCGCACCACACTGCGCCGTTGCTCCACGGCGCGCAACACCGCCAGGTGCAGGTGCTGGGTGGGGGCGGCGGTCTTGCCGAACCAGGCGTCGTTGGACAGGTTCACCAGCACGTTGGCGCCTTCGGCCACACGCTTTTGCGCCAGCTCGGGGAAGATGGTTTCGTAGCAGATGAGCACCCCCATGGAGAGGTGCCCCAGTTGCAACGGGGCCACCAGCTGGCCGGGGGCGAAATCGCCCGGGCCTTCCACCAGCTTCTTCAAAAAGCTGAAGTGCTTTCCAAAGGGAATATATTCCCCAAAGGGCACCAGATGTTCTTTTTCATAATAGGACTGGATGGCTCCGTCCTTGCCCAGGAGATAGGCGCGGTTGTAAAAGCGGTACTGGCTGGACTGCGGGTCGCGGTCATACCCTGGCGCGCCCAGCAGCACGGGCACACCCAGATCCGCCGCCAGGGACCGAACCTGCTGGGACGGTTCCCCGGGTTCCTGGAAGTAGAACGGCATGGAGGTTTCCGGCCACAGGATCACCTTGGGTGGGGCGGAGGCATGCTGGGTGGCCAGGGACCGGGACAGGGACACGTAGCGGTCGATGGTCTCTTGCTGGTAGGCCTCGTTCCATTTGACGCTCTGGTCCACATTGCCTTGCACCACTGCCACAATGGCCGTGCCATCGCTGGTTTGCGGTTCCTGCAGCACGGCCACGCCGTGCAGGAACAATCCGGCCATCAGCAGCAGGCCCAGCAGGGCCCCCGGCAGGGCCGAGGCTCCCAGCGCATGCTTGATCCAGCGCCCGTGCGCCCAACTGGCCGCAGCCATGGCCAGCACGCCGGCCAGACCCCAGCTGCCCACGGTGGAAAGTCCCTGGATGAGCAGCGGCCATGGCGCAAAGGCCGCCGGCAACACCAGCCAGGGGAAGCCCGTCAGGGCGTATCCCTTGGCTGCCTCCAGCAGGCCCCAGACCGTGCCCGCGAACAGCGCCGCAGGCAGCAGCGGCAGCCGGCGCGCCACATGCCGGCAGGCCATGGAGAACACCCCGCTGAAAAAGCCGAGCGTCATGCCCAGCAACACGGCGCACGGCGCAGCCAGGGCCCAGGGGATATAGGCGAAATCGTGCACCGGCACAGCCACCCAGTACAGGGATGCCGACGCGCCGAGCCCGCCGGCCACCCAGCCCCGGCGCATGGCCTGTCCCGGGGACTGCGCGCTCAGGCCCAGCAGATACAGGCCGCCGGGCACCAGCAGCGCGAGGGCGGGGAGTTGCCAAAAAGGGTTGGCGAAGCCGAAAAAGCTCCCCAGGATGACCAGCAAGGTGTGATAAATCATGGATCAGGGTGCAGACCGGTTAATCGTTGCGCTGTCGTGGGGAGTCGGCAAGCCTGGGGAGGGACAGGATGGCGGCGGCGCCATCGTCCGGGGAAAGTATGGTGGTGCGCACCTGTTTGGCATCGGCTTCCTTCACTTCAAATCGCCATCCTTGCACGTGAAACACCTCGCCTTGCCGGGGCACGCGGCCGGCAAGCTCGCTCAGGTAGCCGCCCACGGTTTCCACCTGTTCGGACTCCAGCTCCAGGCCGGCATCCCGGGCCAGGTCTTCCAGCATGGTGCGGCCGGACACCAGATAGCGTCGGTCGCCCAGGGGCTGTACGTCTTCCGGGCGCGGGGCGTCGTATTCGTCCTCAATCTCGCCGACGATCTCTTCCAGCAGATCTTCCAGCGTGACCAGACCGGAGGTGCCGGCGTACTCGTCCAGGGCAATGGCCAGATGCACTTTGCGGGAGCGGAATTCCTGGATGAGTTCCTTGACGTTCTTGGTTTCCGGCACGAAAAAGGGTTCGCGCATGAATTCCTGGAGTGTTGGAGGCGGTTCGGCACAGAGCCCGTCGGCCTCGTCGGACAGCACCTTGAGCAGGTCCTTGGCATAGAGGATGCCTACGATGTTGTCCCGGTTCTCCTTGTAAATGGGGATGCGGGAATGCCCCGAGGCGACGATTTTCTGCATCACTTCACTCAGGGTGTCGTCGATCTCGGCGCAGACGATGTCTGTGCGCGGGATCATGATGTCGAACACCTGCTTGCGGCCGAGCCGCAGCACGTTGAGCAACATGACCATTTCGTCGGCTTTCAGTTCGCCTTCCTGGGCAGCCTCTTCGATGCGTTTCTCGATGGTGTGCCCGTTCTTGGCGCCGAACAGGCGGCTCAGAAAGGGCCAAAGCCCGCTCTCCTCGTCCAACTTCAAGCTCCTGGTTGGGGTGGGACCAGCTGCGAACGCGTGAAAGCACCCGGGCTCCCACCGGCCCAACGCGGTGGGGGGAGATCGGCAAGGCACGGCGTGCGAGGCTGGTCAAAACGGGATGCATGCGGCATGGGGGTAGCGCAATCATGCCCTGGGGCATGGGGTTCGGTCGGCGTGTGCTTCTGCTGCATACATAGAGGCAGAATGCACGCAAGGCAACACCTTGTTGGCGAAAATCCCGGACTATTGCTCCAATCCTTTTTCCCGGTACAGTTCCAGGTGTCGGCGCATGACCCAGACGGCCAGGCTTTCCACGCCGTCTTCGCCCACGGCATGCCAGGCGAGCTCGTAGGGGACTTCATCCAGCATGGGCCGGCCGAAGGCGATGATTTGCAGGCCGATTTCCAGGTCGCGGGTGCTGAAGTCCTCGTGGATGTTCTGCAGGCGGCAGCGCAGCCAGAACCGCTTTTTGCGCTCGGTTTCCGGCTCATACAAATCCAGCAGGATCAGCATCCTGCCGCCAAGCTGCGGCGCCAGGCGGGCCTGCCGGGCAGCCTCGTGCCGGATGGACAGGCGCAGGCCGGAGGCGGAAATGTTGGAAATCATCACCGGGCTGCGGGACTTGTCCGGCGCGAACACCAGCGCCGGGCGGCCCCAGGTCTTGATGTTGGGCGGTGGAAAAACGCCGGCATCCAGGCTGTCCAGCCAGAGGGCCAGCCCGAGAAAGTACTGACTTGGTGGATCGATGCGCAGGAAAGACCGCTTCTGCTCCAGCCGCATGACGGCAGGCAGGGCCAGATCCAGCTGGGCCGTGCGGTTGCCGCGGCTGTTCACGCCCAGCACGGTGGATTCAAACGTATAAAACAGGATATGCCCCTTGGGCGTGAGGTGGCGGAAAAAGCACTCCACCTGCCGGCCCATCCAGTCCGGCCGCACCTCCACGAAGGAGGGCGGATCCAGGGTCAGGGCGGTGGCAGTCATGTCCAGCAAGGCGCAGGGCATGGTTTTGCGGGAGGAATCCGCCGGCAGAAATCTCAGATCCAGCCGGCTGCGCTCCTGGATGGCCCGGTCCAGCACGGTCCGGATTTCCTGGGGCCTGATGATCAGTCCCACTGGAGCCGCCCGACCACGCAGCCGGCGGCGGATGAAGTTGAACAGTCCCACACCCACCGCCAGGATGGCCACTACGCCGAGCACTCCCAGGAAAAACGGCAGCGCCTCGATGAAGCGGTCCAGACTCGTGAAGAAGGAATTCTGCACGGTCTCCAGGAAGTTGCGGTCAAAACTGGCAGCAAGGGGCCTGAGCATGGATGTTCCAGTGGGGGTCAACATGGCGTGGCGGCCCATGGAAGCGGGCGGCGCTGCCGGTGCATGAGTCGGTTGATTCTGCCCTGTTGCAACTCACCATGCAAGGGGACTGCCCTTACAAATTTTCACCTCCGCCGCCGGCGCGTTCCAGTTTTTTCAGGTGCACTTCCAGACAGGCGATGGCCGCGGGCGTGACGCCGGAGATGCGCGCCGCCTGACCCAGGGTGTGCGGCCGGGCCGCGGCGAGTTTTTCCGTCACCTCGCGGGAAAGGCCGGGGATGCCGTGGTAGACCAGATCCGCCGGCAGCACGGTGTGTTCCATGCCTTTGGACTGGGCCGCCAGCTGGGCTTGGCGTTTGAGATAGCCTTCGTACTTGCAGATGGTTTCCGCCTCCTGCACGGCGTCTGGCTGCTGGCGCAGGCAGTCTGCAATGTGGGGCCACAACGGGGCGCAATCCGCCAGATGCAGGTCGGGCTGGCGCACCAGCTCGGCCAGGGAGACGGCCTTGGCCGGCACGTGCGCGCCCATGGTCCGGAGCACGTCGCGGGTGGCGGCGTCCGGCCGCACCTGCACCCCGGCCAGTCCCTCCAGCAGCTCCTGGACCATGGCGGATTTTTTGGAAAATGCCGCCCAGCGCGCATCGTCCACCAGCCCCAGATCCCGGCCCAGGGGCGTGAGCCGGGCGTCGGCGTTGGCCTCCCGCAGCAGCAGGCGGTGCTCGGCCCGGGAAGTGAACATGCGGTAGGGCTCGGTGGTGCCCTGGGTGGTCAGATCGTCCACCAGCACGGCCATGTAGGCCTGATCGCGCCCGGGGAGAAAGGCCGGCCGGCCGGCGAGGCTGCAGGCGATGTTCAACGCCGCCCACAGACCCTGGGCCGCGGCTTCCTCATAGCCGGAGGTGCCGTTGAGCTGCCCGGCGGTCCACAGGCCGGGCACGGCCTTGACCTCCAGTGTGGGCCGGCACTGGGTGGGAAAGACGAAATCGTACTCGATGGCGTAGCCCGGCCGCATGATCACGGCCCGCTCCAGGCCCGGCACCGTGGCGAGCAGCTTCTGCTGCACGTCCAGGGGCAGGCTGGTGGGGATGCCGTTGGGGTAGACTTCCGGGGACTCCAGGCCCTCGGGCTCCACGAAAATCTGATGGCGACCCTTGTCCGGAAAGCGGGCCACCTTGTCTTCGATGGACGGGCAGTAGCGCGCCCCCCGGCCCTGGATGACGCCGGTGAACATGGGCGAGCGGTCGAAGCCTTCCCGGATGGCGGCGTGGGTGGCCTCGTTGGTCCAGGTCATGTAACAGGGGACCTGGGGCAGGGGCACGCCGGCGGACATGAAGCTGAACGGCTGCGGCGGATCATCCCCCGGCTGGGGCTCCATTTTGCTGAAGTCGCAGGAATCCTTGAGCAGGCGGGGGGTGGTGCCGGTCTTGAGCCGGCCCAGCTCCAGGCCCAGGCCGCGCAGGCAGGCGGAAAGTCCCGCTGCCGGGGCATCCCCCAGCCGGCCGCCGGGAAAATTGGTCAACCCCACGTGGATGGTGCCCTGCAGAAAGGTGCCGGTGGTCAGCAGCACGGCCCGGGACGCAAACGTCTGGCCATACGCCGTGCGCACGCCGGCAATGCGGCCGGCCTCCATCAACAGCCCTTCGGCCATGTCCTGCACGGTCCACAGCCGATCCTGCTGAAAGATGGACCGCTTGACCGCGCGCATGTAGGCCTCGCGGTCTATCTGGGCCCGGGTGGCCCGCACGGCCGGGCCCTTGCTGGTATTCAGGATGCGGAACTGGATGCCTGCAGCGTCGGCCCAGTGGCCCATCATGCCGCCCAGGGCATCGATTTCCTTGACCATGTGCCCCTTGGCCAGGCCGCCGATGGCCGGATTGCACGACAGATGCCCGATGCGGTCGAGGTTGCTCGTCAGCAGCAGGGTGTCCAGCCCCAGTCGGGCCGCGGCCATGGCTGCCTCGCAGCCGGCATGGCCTGCACCGACGACGATGACGTCGAACCGGGGAGGGAACGCGCGCAATGAAACGACCATGGGGAGGAGACCCCGGCAGGGGATCAGGCGGTGTGGGTCAGGACGTGGGCCATGACCTTGGCATCTCCCAGCTGGGAGGAGATGCAGGAAGACTCGTTGGGCTGATGCGCATTGTGCACGCAGGTGGACCACACGGCGCACGGATACCCGCGACGGCGCAAAAACGAGGCCACGGTGCCGCCGCCGATGCCCGTGGGCACAGCCTGGGTGCCGTACACGGCGCGGATGCCTTCCGTGAGGCGGACGACGATTTCGCTGTCCGGGCTGGTGGGCGGGGCGGCGTCGGTGCGCTGCACGATGTCGATGGAGATCTGCACCTCGCGGGTCTGCTCCACCACGTCGGCCATGGCCCGGATGCTGGCGAGCACCTCTTCCGGCGGATACGAGGGCAGCACCCGGCAGTCCAGATAGAACACGTCGTACCCGGGCACGGTGTTCACATTGGGGACGTTCTCTTCCTTGCGGGTGGGCTCGAACGTGGAGTGGGCCGGATTGAACAGCGGATCTTCATCTGGAAACTGTGTGCGCAGTTCCTGCAGGCGCATGATCAGGTCCGCGCAGGCCACCAGGGTGTTGCGGCCCTGATGCGGCGTGGAGGCGTGGCACTGCCTGCCCACCACGGTGAGCTTGAGCCAGAGGATGCACTTTTCCGCCACTTCCAGCATGGTGGACTCGGCATTGCCAAAGTCCGGCGCCAGGAAGAGGTCCTCGGGGTGGAAGAGGTCCGGCCGGGTCTTGAGCACGTATTCCAGGCCGTACTGGCTGCCCGTCTCCTCGTCCGCCACCAGGATGATGCCGAAGTTCACCGGAGGGGTGACCTTGCTGTCCAGCAGCGCCTTGGCGAGCATGAGGGAGGAGACGATGCCCTGATGATTATCCTCCACGCCGCGGCCGGTCATCACATCGCCGTCCACATGCAGGGTGAAGGGATCAGTCTTCCAGAGGGAAAGATCGCCGGCGGGGACCACGTCCGTGTGGGAGATGACCCAGAAGGTCTTGTCCGTACGCTGGCCGGGCAGCATGGCCACCAGATTGGGCCGCAGTCCGGAGGCCACGCGGGCATCCGGCGCGTCCACGCGCAGCACCTCGGCAAAGCCCAGGTGCCTGAGGTAGTCCGTCAGAAAGAGCGCCTTGTCCAACTCGCCCTGGCCGCCATTGTCCGGCCCGAGAGCCGGAATGGCGACCAGCGACTGCTGCAACGAGACCACGGCCGGGCCGTAGCCTTCCAGCCGGGACAACAATTCTTGAAGCATGGACATGCAGGCGCTCCCCGATGGTGCGAACTACCGGCCGCGGGCGGCGCGCTTGGAGGCCTTGAGGGGGTTGATCTTGACCTTGCCGCTCTTGTCCACGGTGGCCTTGACGTGCGTGGCAAAGTTGCACGCGCCAAGACGCCACTTGGAGGCAGGCAGCGGGTAGCTGATGCAGATGCTCACGCCCTCGACGGCTTTGGAACGCTCGCAGCCTTCGCATTTGTCGATGATGGGCTCCATGAGCACGCCGTTCAGGAACACGCCTTCATCGGTTTTGATGGCGTTGGACAGGGCGGTGGTGGCAGCAGCCATGGGGATCTCCTTGGAGAAGCTTAAATCTCAAAAAAAAGGATACATGGTCCAGAACAGGGGAAATGTCAAGCAGAAATACTGTCCAGACGCGAGCGCGCCCAGCCCAGGGCGTCGCGCAGTTCCCGGCGCAGGCCGTCGTAATCCACGGTGGGGAAGCAGCCGCGCTCGTACACGGTGTGCCCGTCCACCATGGTCAGCTCCACGCCTGCGCCCTGGCAGGCGTACACCAGGTGGGAGACGACATTGGTGCACGGGGTATGGCGAGGCAGGTCCAGGGAAACGGCAGTCAGATCCGCCGGGCCGCCTTCGGCCAGTCGTCCCAGGTCCTGCCAGCCCAGGGCCCGGGCGGCATGCACGGTGGCCATGTCCAGCGCGGCCTGGGCCGGCAGGGCGGTGGAATCGCCCTCGCGTACCTTGGCCATCAGGGCGGCCGTGCCCATCTCCTGGAACATGTTCAATGAATTTGAGCTGGCGGGGCCGTCCGTGCCCAGGGCCACGCGCACGCCGGCTTCCAGACAGGCGGCGATGGGCGCCAGGCCCGAGGCCAGCTTGGCGTTGGAGCGCGGGCAGTGCACCAGGGAGGCGCCGGCACGGGCCAGGGTGTGCAGTTCCGCCTCGGCCAGCACCACGCCGTGCACCAGCACGCTGCGCGGGGAGAGGCAGCCCAGGCGGTCCAGCAACGCCACGGGCCGCATGCCGTACATGGCCTGGCTGTGTTCCAGCTCGGCATCGTCCTCGGTGCAATGGATGCACCAGGGCAGGTCATAGGCCTCGGCCAGTTGGAAGGAGCGGCGCAGGATGGCTTCCGAGGTGGTGTAGACGGTATGCGGGGCCACGGCAAACCGGATGCGTGGGTGCCCGGCGTAGTCGGCCAGCAGATTGGCGATGCGCGCGTAGGCTTCCTCGGGCGTCTGGTAGCTGCGGGTGGGGACGTTGAGGATGCCTTCTGCCAGCACGGCCTTGAGGCCGAAGGCCTCCACCGCCTCGGCTGTGGCTTCCTGAAAAATATACATGTCCTGAAAGCAGGTGGTGCCCAGGGCGGCCATTTCGCAGCAAGCCAGCTGGGAGCCAAGGTGGACCAGCTCGTTGGTGAGGCCTGCTTCCAGGGGCCAGATGCGTTTGGTCAGCCACTCCATGAGGGGCATGTCATCCCCCAGGCCGCGAAAGAGCGTCATGGGGGAGTGGGTGTGCGCGTTGACGAGCCCCGGCAGGACGACGCAGTGCCGCAGATTCAGCCGTCTGGCGCAGCGCAACTCGGCAGCGTCTTCCAGGGGCAGGATTTTCTGGATGAGGCCGCCGTGGATGATCAGGGCCTGATTGGCGAGCACGCGGCGTCGGTCGTCCTGGGTTGCCAGCAGACCGGCTTCTACCACCATGTCACAGGGCATGTGCAGGGGCCAGGCGGCGGAGGAATTGACGGCGTTCATGCGGCGGCTCCGGGCCGGGCGTCGGCGGCGAACCGGCAGTCTTGCATCTCCCGGCGCAGGGCGTCCAGGTCGATGCGGGTGTGGCGGTTGTTTTCGTACAGGATTTCGCCGGCCACCATGGTCAGCGTCACCTCACCGCCGTGCATGCTGTACACGGCGTGGGAGATGGGATCGGCCATGGGCTGCAGGTGGGGCAGGGAGCCGTCCACCACGGCCAGGTCTGCCGGCCCGTCCACCACCAGCCTGCCCAGCTCGGGCCAGCGCAGGGCATCGGCGGCGTTGCAGGTGGCCATGTCCAGCACGGTCTGGGCGGGCAGGGTGTCCGCCTGCTTGCGCGTGCCCTTGTGCAGCAGGGCGCAGGCGCTCATTTCGGCAAACAGGTTCAATTGATTGTTGCTGCCAGACCCGTCCGTGCCCAGGCCCACGGGCACGCCGGCGGCCAGCAGCTCCGGCACAGGCGCCACGCCGGAGGCGAGCTTCATGTTGCTGCGCGGATTGTGGATGACGGCCGCGCCGCGCGCGGCCAACAGCTCGATTTCCCGAGGCAGCAGATCCACGCCGTGGGCCAGGACGGTGCGCGGTCCCAGCAGGCCCAGGGCGTCCAGATGCTCCAGGGGCCGGCGGCCGTGCTGGGAGAGGCTCTGGGCAGTCTCGGCCGGGGATTCGGCGGCATGGATGCAGAGGGGGCATTTCCACAGATCGCTCAGGGCGGCGGCGTGGGTGAGCATGGCGGCGGTGGTGGTGTACACGCTGTGCGGGGCCACGCAAATGCGGCGGCGTTCGTCGTGCTGCAACTGTTCCCGCAAGGCGTGGGATCGCTCCAGGGCGGCCTTCACCGTGGGGGAGGCCGGGGTGGGGAATCCGAAAATCACCTCGCCCACCATGGCCCGCATGCCCGCCGTGTGGGCGGCCCGGGCCACGGCGTCGGCCCAGAAGTGCATGTCTGCAAAACAGGTGATGCCGGCAGCCAGCATCTCGGCGCAGGAGAGCAGCGCGCCCAGCTCCACAGTGCGCGGCGTGTGGCGCTGCTCTGCGGGGAAGATGTGCCGCTGCAGCCAGTCCATGAGGGGCAGATCGTCGGCCAGGCCGCGAAACCAGCTCATGGCGGCGTGGGTGTGGCCGTTGATGAATCCGGGAAAGATCACGCCTTCGGGGAAATCCAGACGGCGTCCGGCAATCCAGTCCTGTTCCAGCTCGTGCCGTGCGCCCAGGGCAGCCACGCGGCCATCCTGCACGGCGATGCCGGCATCGGCATGCACGGTGCGGGTGGTGTTCTGGGTGACAAGATGTCCAGCAAAAAGAAGGAGATCACAATGGCGAGGAGAATGATGCATGCAACCCTCAAACAGATGATGAACGGCAGGATTCCTACGCCACCCGCGGCGTTTTGACAAGTCGGGCCGGTTTCAGTACAGAAGCGACGCGAGTGCAGCATACAGGGCCGAACTGCATCGCGGATTCGCACCATCAATCCTCTACTGGAGGCGGCGACATGAATCTGCGCGACTACATCCGCGACATTCCGGATTTCCCCAAACAGGGCATCCTGTTCTTCGACATCACGCCGCTCATGGCGGATCCCAAGGCCTTCCGCCACACCATAGATACCATGGCCGACCGCTTTCGCAGCGTTGGCGCCACCAAGATCATGGCCGCAGAGGCCCGCGGCTTCATCTTTGGCGCGCCCCTGGCCTATACCATGGGCATCGGTTTCGTGCCAGTGCGCAAGCCTGGAAAACTTCCGTATAAAACCCGCAGTGTTAGCTACGAACTGGAATATGGCACAGATACCCTCTCCATGCACGAGGATGCCATCGCCCCCGGGGAGAAAGTGCTGCTCATCGATGATCTGCTCGCCACCGGCGGCACGGCCGGCGGACTGGTGCAGCTGGCCCGGGAAGCCAGGGCCGAGGTGGTCGGCATGGGCTTTCTGGTGGAACTGTCCTTCCTGGACGGTCCCGGGAAGATGCAGTCCATCGGCATCAGCTACGATGCCTTGCTGAGCCTGTAACAGCAAGACTCGCGCATGCGCCCTGTACGCCCGGTTGTTTTCGCAGCCGGGCGTTTTTGTTGCGGACTACATATTGGCGGCAATGAGGGCCATGACGAACAGCGGCGCCAGCAGCGTCTCCAGAAACAGGCAGAGCTGGTGCGCGGCCACCACGTCGGCGGGGCGGTCGCATGGCAGGGCCGTCACGCGGACGGGCACGTCGCGCCAGTAGGAAACCCGAACACTGGGCAGCAGCCGAAAGGAGAGGCCAGCCCGCTGATACAGATACAGCCGGGCCAGGAAGTCCAGGCAGCCCACGCAGGCCGTGTACGCAAAGTACACGTCAAACACGCTGATCATACACCACAAACACCTCCGCCGGAACATGGCCCGCGCTGGCAGCCTGCTGCGGTATCAGCACGCCACGGCGGCGTCAAGCTGCAGTGGCCTGCCGTGCACAGTTCCTGCTTGACGCTGGCTGCCGCCTTGGGCAGGCTCCAGGCACCTTTTTCATTCAACCCATGAACATTGCAGGGGCACGACCATGCCAGTCATCGGCATCATCGGCGGCAGCGGCCTGGACAATCCGGACATTCTGGACAACCCGAAAGATCTTTTTGTCTCCACGCCATACGGCTCTCCCACCTCACCGGTCAAAAGCGGCACCATCGCCGGCACGCAGGTGTTCCTGGTGGCCCGCCATGGCCGCGACCACATCACCCCGCCCACGTTCGTCAACTTCCGGGCCAAAATCCACGCCCTCAAGGAGCTGGGCTGCACGGCCATCCTGGCTACCACGGCCGTGGGATCCCTGCGCCAGGAAATCAAGCGGGGCGATCTGGTGGTGCTGGATCAGTTCATCGATTTCACGCGCCGCCGCCCTGTTTCCTTCTACGAAAAGTTTGAACCGCATAGCCCGGCGCATACGCCAATGGCAGAACCATTTGATGCAGCGTTGCGTGATCGGCTGATCAAATCATGTGAAAAAAATAATTATCCGCATCATTCTGCGGGCACCGTGGTGACCATCGAAGGGCCTCGGTTTTCTACTCGCGCGGAATCAAACATGTTTCGCATGTGGGGCGCCGATGTGATCAATATGAGCACCGCGCCGGAATGCATTCTCGCGGCTGAAGCGGGAATCCCCTATGCGGCGGTGGCCATGAGCACGGATTATGATTGCTGGAAGACAGATGAACCGCCTGTCACCTGGGATGAAATCCTGCACACATTCAAGCAAAATGTGGAAAAAGTCACAGGGGTGCTGCAGGATGTGATTGCAGGTTTGTGACATGCTCGTTACAGTACGCCCCAGGGTTGCAGCGGCATGAGTGCTTATTCATGTGTATTTTGTAACAAGCGGGGTTGCTGTGAGGAAACGAGTGAGGGTTCTCCCTGGACTTCTACGTGTTGTGCGTATTTGGTCCTTGAGCCGAGGGGGTGAGTCATGCGCCTGACGTTGATGCAGAAACTCGGCGGGCTGGTGGTGATTCTGGTGGTGGTCCTGGTGCTCGTTATCGAGATCGCCTCGGTACGCATCATGACCGAGCAACTGGAGCAGGACTATGCCAAGGATGTGGAGCGCAAGTCGCACTTCGGCACCTTCTACCTGCAAAGCATCCAGGACAAATGCATCAACATTGCCAAAAGCCTGGCCACGGATACGGAAATGGTCAGGGCCATTGCCGGGGGTGATGCGGCCACGGCCCGGGAGATGGCTGTGCGGACCATGAAGGCCATGGACATGCATGTGATGGCCATCACCGACGTCAGCGGCCGCGTGCTGGCGCGAGGGCATGCCGAGCGCACCGGTGACAGCATCGCCAGCCAGGCCATTGTGGGCAATGCCCTGCGCGGCAAGGCCACATCGGGCTTCGAAGCTGGCAGCGCCTCGGGCTATTCCATGCGCGCCGCGGCGCCGGTGTTGCAGAATGGCAAGGTCATTGGCGTGGTGACGTGCGGGTTTGAACTCTCCGGCAACGAAAAACTGGTGGATAGCATCAAGGACCTCTTTTTGTCCGAGGCCACCATCTTTGCCGGCGACACCCGCGTGGCCACCACCATCATGCGCGACGGCAAGCGGGCCGTCGGCACGAAGATGGACAATCCCGAAGTGCTCAGGACCGTGCTGGACCGGCAGCAGCCCTTCAAGGCCAACAACGTCATCCTCGGGCAGGATTATGCCACGGTGTACCTGCCTCTGCTGGATGCCGTCGGCAAGCCCAGCGGCATGTTCTTCCTGGGCATGCCGCGCACCTCCATTGCCGCGGCGCAGGATGCCCTGCGCAACCGGCTCTTCATTGTCGGGGTTATCGCTGGTGTGGCGGTGCTGGGGTTGGGGTTGGGCATGGCCTATTCCCTGCGCAAGCCCATCGTCAAATCCACAGCCTATGCCGTGGCCGTGGCCCAGGGCAACCTGGAGCTGACGCTGGATGTGCGCAGCAGGGACGAGGTCGGCGTGCTGGCCGACTCCCTGCGGAGCATGGTGACCGCCCTCAAGGAGCGCATCCAGGAGGCCCAGGCCATGCACGCCGAGGCCGCCAGAGAGGCGGAACGCGCCCGCAAGGCCATGCTGGAGGCCGACGAAGCCAATATCCGCGCCGCCGAGGCCGCCCGAGATGGCGTGCTGGATGCTGCCCGCCGCATCGAAGGTGTGGTGGCCTCCGTGAGCACCGCTGCTGACGAGTTGGCGTCCATGGTGGAGCAGATTGCCCGCGGCACGTCCATTCAGAAGGAACGCATCCAGGAAACCGCCACCGCCATGGAACAGATGAACGCCACGGTGGTGGAGGTGGCCCGCAACGCCTCGGATGCCTCCCGCCTGGCGCACAACGCCACCGACGCTGCCCGCCAGGGGCAGGGGGTGGTCGCGGAATCCAGCAAGGCCATCCTCGGGGTGGACGAGTCGGCAAAAGACGTGGGCGAGCAGTTGTCTTCCCTGGGCAAGCTGGCAGACGGCATCGGGCAGATCATCACCGTCATCCAGGACATTGCGGACCAGACCAACCTGCTGGCCCTGAACGCTGCCATTGAGGCGGCCCGGGCCGGGGATGCCGGCCGGGGGTTTGCCGTGGTGGCCGATGAGGTGCGCAAGCTGGCGGAAAAGACCATGACCGCCACGCGCGAGGTGGGCGGCAGCATCACCGCCATTCAGGACGCCACCCGCAAGGCCCTGGCTGCCATGCAACTGGCCTCCGGCCGGGTGCAAAGCGCGGCCTCCCTGGCCGGGCAGTCCGGGCAGGTGTTGCAGCAGATCGTGGAACAGGTGACGGAAAGCAGCGGCCAGGCTCAGGCCATTGCCGCCGCAGCCCAGGAACAGGGCGCCGCCAGCGAGCAGATCCGCCGGGCCATCGAAGAGGTGAACCAAATCTCCGATGAATCGGCCAAGGCCATGGGACGCGCCGCAGACAGCGTCCGTAATCTGGCTGCCCAGGCCAAAAACCTGGACACGGTAGTGGAGCAGATGAAGGCTCCATAATGAAATCGTGATAGCGAGACGTCTCGCTTCGCCGCCATGGTACCCCGACTGCCATGGCGGCGATTTTTTTTGTGGTGACAAAATTGTCATGTCAATTTTTTAACATAGTGAAATTACGGACTTTGTCATTTTACAAGATTGTATTTTTTCAGACTCGTATTGACAGGGAAATTTCTTTGAGAGTACGAACTTTTCCCCACGCAAGAAACCGGGCCGCAGCAGGCAACCGGATGCCCTGCGCCTTCGGATGCTCTGCGTGCAATGAAACACGCATTTGAGGAGGGCGGCCTTGCTGTTCAAGCCCATCAGCCAATCGTTCCATGACTTCCTTGTCGAACGGGACAAGGAAAAGTGCATCAACTGTGAAGTCTGCGTTCGGCAGTGTCCCTATGATGTGTATTATTGGGATGATGCCCGCCAGCAGGTGATGCACGATTCCAGCAAATGCATCGGCTGCCACCGCTGCGAGGCCCTGTGCCCCACAGCCTGCATCACCGTGCGCCTCAACCCGGCCGAGTTCCGCCCCAACAGTCTTTGGACAGGAACGTACATCAAGAACCTGTTCAAGCAGGCGGATACCGGCGGCGTGCTGCTTTCCGGCTGCGGCTGTCCCCAGGACAAGCCCATCTACTGGGACAAGCTCCAGCTGGACGCCAGCCAGGTGACCAACCCCTCCATCGACCCGCTGCGCGAGCCCATGGAGACCCGCACGTTCCTCGGCTCCAAGCCGGACATGCTGGAGTTTGAAGAAACCCCCGAAGGCCCATGCCTCAAGGGGAAACTCGCGCCGCAGCTGACGCTGGAGTTTCCCATCATGTTCGGCGCCATGAGCTTCGGGGCCATCAACTTCAACCTGCACAAGGCCATGGCCCTGGCCGCCACGGAAACCGGCATTTACTACAATACCGGGGAAGGCGGCCTGCATCAGACGCTGTACAAATACGGCAAGAACACCATCGTGCAGGTGGCGTCCGGCCGGTTTGGCGTGCATCGGGATTATCTGAATGCCGGTGCGGCCATCGAAATCAAGGTGGGGCAGGGCGCCAAGCCGGGTATCGGCGGGCACCTGCCGGGCGAGAAGATCGACGAGGAAGTCTCCAAGACGCGCATGGTCCCCCTGGGGTCCGACGCCATCTCCCCGGCGCCGCATCATGACATCTACTCCATCGAGGATCTGCTCCAGCTCATTTATGCCCTCAAGGAAGCCACGGAATACACCAAGCCGGTGTCCGTGAAGATTGCCGCCGTGCACAACGCCGCGGCCATCGCCTCGGGCATTGTGCGGGCCGGGGCGGATATCGTGGTCATCGACGGCTTCCGCGGCGGCACCGGCGCGGCGCCCACCATGATCCGCGACAACGTGGGCCTGCCCATCGAGCTGTGTCTGGCTGCGGTGGACCGCCGCCTGCGTGACGACGGCATCCGCAACCGGGCCTCCCTGGTGGCGTCCGGCGGCATCCGCTGCTCGGCGGACGTGGTCAAGGCCATCGCCCTGGGCGCGGACGCTGTGTACATCGGCTCTGCGGCGCTCATCGCTGTGGGCTGCACCATGTGCGGCCGCTGCTACACCGGCAAGTGCCCCTGGGGTATCGCCACCAACGAAGCCCGGCTTAAGAAACGCCAGAACCCGGACGTGGCAGCCAAGCGCCTGGCCAATCTCGTCAAGGCCTGGGGCCATGAGATCCAGGAAATGCTGGGCGGCATGGGGCTCAACTCCATCGAAAGCCTGCGCGGCAATACGGACAAGCTGCGCGGCATCGGGCTCAACCAGATTGAGCTGGACACCCTGGGCGTGAAGGCCGCCGGCCAGTAAGGAGCGCAGATGAAACGCATCTATCCGCAAAAGGACTACTGCATCGGCTGCCGCATCTGCGAGCTGGCGTGCATCACAGCCCATTCCAAGTCCAAGGATCTCATCATCGCCATGCGGGAGGAGCGCAAGCACGGCTTGGCCTCCTGCAAGGAAGTGTACGAGCGTGGCGCCGCGTGCGTGGCGCTTTCGTGCCGGCACTGCGAAAACCCCATGTGCGTGGCGGCGTGCATTTCCGGCGCGCTCATCAAGGATCCCGCCACGGGCAACACCGTGTACGATGCGGACAAATGCGTGGGCTGCTGGTCCTGCCTGATGGCGTGCCCGTTTGGCGCCATCCATCGCAACATGCAGGCCGGCAAGATTGTCAAATGCGACATGTGCCAGGAACGCGGCGCCCCGGCCTGCGTGGACGCCTGCCCCAACAAGGCCCTGCTCTTCGAAGACCGCGGCTAATCACGGAGACTGGTACTCATCATGAAAGCGCCTGCACGTTTTTGGGACTTCAATAAGGACATCTCCGGCTGCGGCGTCTTTGGCGTGCTGCACAAAAAGCGCGGCCCCATCGGCGGCGACATGCCCATCAAGGCCATGTGCACCATGCACGACCGGGGCAACGGCCAGGGCGGCGGGTTCGCCGCCTATGGCATCTACCCCGAGTTCAAGGACTGCTACGCCTTCCACATGCTGTGCGAAACACAGGAAGGGCTGGACAACGCCGAGGCGGTCATCAAGACCTTCTTCGACATCAAGGAAAGCCAGCCCATCCCCACGCGCCGCACCCTGGCCATCAAGAATCCGCCCATCGTCTGGCGGTTCTTCCTCACCCCCAAGGCAGACCGCCCCAAATGGAAGGACGCCACCGAGGCGGACTACATCGTCAGCGTGGTCATGCATATCAACAAGGATGTCAAAGACGCCTTTGTCCTCTCCAGCGGCAAGGACATGGGCGCCTTTAAGGGCGTCGGCTTCCCCGAGGACATTGCGGACTTTTTCCGCCTGGACGAATACAAGGGCTACATCTGGACCGGCCACAACCGGTTCCCCACCAACTCCCAGGCCTGGTGGGGTGGGGCGCATCCCTTCACCCTGCTGGATTGGGCCATCGTCCACAACGGGGAAATCTCCTCGTACGGCATCAACCGCCGCTACCTGGCCCAGCACGACTACCTGTGCACCCTGCACACGGATACGGAAGTGGTGGCCTACCTGCTGGACATGCTCACCCGCAAGCACAAGCTCAGCCTGCGCATGGCCAGCTACATCTTCGCGCCGCCCTTCTGGGACGAGATCGACCGCATGCCCCTGGCCCAGCAGGAAGCCTTCCGCGCCCTGCGCATGGTCTATGGGCCGGCCATGCTCAACGGGCCGTTCGCCATCCTCGTCACCAACAACACCACCATGATGGGCCTGAACGACCGCGTGAAGCTGCGCCCCCTGCTGGTGGCGGAAAAGGACGACATGGTGTTCATGTCCTCCGAAGAAAGCTCCATTCGGGAAGTGCAGCGCGACCTGGATCGCATCTGGGCGCCCAAGGCCGGTGAACCTGTGATTGCGGAGGTGGAGGCGTAATGGCTGCGGATTCCCGATTCGTCCTCAATGCCGAGGGCCTGTACTACAAGCAGCTCAACGAGCAGATTCGCGCCGCCGTCCGCAGCGGGCACAAGGCCATCGAACTGTGCAACGTCCGCGGCCAGCGCTACATCGGCAACTCCCTGGATGGCGAAGATATTGATATCGTCATCCACGGCGTGCCCGGGCAGGACATGGCTGCCTTCATGCGCGGCCCGCACCTCACCGTCTACGGCAATGCCCAGGACGGCGTGGGCAACACCATGGACGCCGGCGAAATCGTCATCCACGGCATGGTGGGCGATGTGCTGGGTTATGCCATGCGCGGCGGCCGCATCTTCGTCAAGGGCGATGCCGGCTACCGCTGCGGCATCCACATGAAGGCATACATGGAAAAATTCCCCGTGCTGGTCATCGGCGGCAAGGCCGGGGACTTTCTGGGCGAGTACATGGCCGGCGGCGCCATCATCCTGCTGGGCATGTTTTCGGACAAGCCGGCGGAGGTGCCCATCACCGGCCGGTCCCTGGGCACCGGCATGCATGGCGGCGTGATTTACGTGCGGGGCGAAGTGCCGGCCCACCAGTTGGGCGCCGGATTGGCAGCCAAGGAGCTGGATGCAGACGAGCGCGCGTTCCTGGAAGTGCAGATTCGTGACTATGCAGCCGCTTTGGGGCTTGACGCCGAGGCCATTCTTGACGCACCTTTCCTGCGTGTGAAGCCGTACACTCATCGCCCCTACGGCAACATGTACGTAGGGACCAACTAACCGGCCCTCGGGGCCGGATATTCGCAGCAGGAGCCATCCATGTTCTCTTGGGAAAGCGTGGCCTACGCCATGGGAGCGGCGCCGCAAGGCGACGGAGCGGCCGGGGGCAACCCCATCACCGCCTTCGCCCCGCTCGTCATCATGTTCGTCATTTTCTATTTTCTGCTCATCCGTCCGCAGCAGAAAAAGGCCAAGGAGCACAAAGAGCTCCTGTCGAACGTCAAAAAGGGCGACCATGTGCTCACCAGCGGCGGCATCTACGGCCGGGTGATCAGCACCGCGGAAGACGTGTTGACCCTCGAAATCGCCGGTGGCGTGGAAATCAAAGTGAATCGCAATTTCATTTCCACGGTGGTCAACCCGGACAAGTCTCCCAAGAAGAAAGAAAAGGGCGACGAAGAAAAGAAGTAGCAGCACTGCGCCCGGCCGGGAAGCCCGGTCGGGCGTTTTCTTTCGTCCTCCACGCCGCCCGGCTTCCTGCCGGGCCTTCCAGGAAGGTTCATCATCATGATGCAAAGCCTGCGCTGGCGCGTCGGCCTCGCCTTGTTTGTGGCGGTGCTGGGCGCCATTTATCTGCTTCCCACGCTCTCAGGCGTGCGCAACTCCCCCTTGTCTGCCGTCCTGCCGGACAGCACCATCAACCTGGGTCTGGATCTTCAGGGCGGCATGCACCTGACCCTGGGGGTGGACATGGACAAGGCGCTGGAGAACAATCTTTCCCGCCGTGGCCGTGACCTGCGCGACGAAGCTCGCGAAAAAGGCCTCGTCATCCTTCGGCCCACCGTCACCAAGGCCAACACCCTGGAATTCGTCCTCACCAAGGCGGAGCAGCAGGGAGAGCTGGAGACGCTGATCAAGGAAAACTACACCTCCCTGGCCATCCAGCAAAGCGTGGCCCTGCCTGATGGCCGCGTCCGGTACGTGCTGGGCATGACGCCCGCCGCCCGCGGCTATTACGAAGCCATGACCCTGGATCAGGCGGTGAAAACCATCCGCAACCGCATCGACCAGTTCGGTGTGGCCGAGCCGGACATCCGGCCCCAGCGCGACGATCATCGCATCATCATCCAGCTGCCCGGCCTCAAGGAGCGCGAGCGCGCCATCGAGATCCTCGGCAAGACCGCGCACCTGGAGTTCAAGCTGGTCCGTGATGACGCCGACCCAGAAAAGGCCCGCCTGGGCATGGTGCCCGGCGCGGAATTCGCCATCCTCAAAGACAAGCTCCCCAACGGCGTTGAGCGCGAAATTCCCATTGTCCTGGAAAAGGACGTGGTGATGACCGGCGAATACGTGGAGGAAGCCACCACCGGGTTCGACAACATGAACCGGCCCGTGGTGCTCATGCGCTTCGATCCCACCGGCGCGCGGCTCTTCGACAAGGTGACCGGCGAAAACGTGAACCGCCGCCTGGCTATTGTGCTGGATGGCGTCGTGTATTCCGCGCCCAACATCAACGAGCGCATCTCCGGCGGCCGCGCCTCCATCAGCGGCTCCTTCAGCGTGGAAGAAGCCCGGGATCTGGCCATCGTGCTGCGCGCCGGGGCCCTGCCCGCGCCGGTGCACATCCTGGAAGAACGCAGCGTCGGCCCCTCCCTGGGGCAGGAAAGCATCGACAAGGGCGTCACCGCGGCCATGCTTGGCGGTGCGGCGGTCTGCGTGTTCATGGCCATCTATTACGGCATGGCCGGGATGGTGGCCAACATGTGCCTGTTCTTCAACATCTACCTGATTCTCGGCGGCATGGCGGCCTTTGGCGCCACCCTGACGCTGCCGGGCATCGCCGGCATCATCCTCACCCTGGGCATGGCCGTGGACGCCAACGTGCTCATCTTTGAGCGCATCCGCGAGGAGCTGCGCCGGGGCCTCACGCCCAGGGCGGCCCTGAATGAGGGCTTCTCCCGCGCCACCCTGACCATTGTGGACGCCAACCTCACCACGGTCATCGCGGCCGTCATTCTGTACCAGTTCGGCACGGGCCCCATCCGCGGCTTCGCCGTGACACTGACCCTGGGCATTCTGGCCTCCATGTTCACGGCGGTCTTCGTCTCCAGGATCATGATGGATTTCTGGGTCTCCAAACGCCCCGACGCCTGTAAGAGCATTTAAGGAACAGACTCATGGGACTGAGTTTCTTTAAGCAAGAACCCAAGATCGATTTTGTCGGCGCGCGGTTCATCTGTCTTGGCCTTTCGGCGCTGCTGCTCCTGGTGGGCCTGGCCTCCCTGGCTCTCAAGGGCGGACCGCGCTACGGCATCGACTTTGCCGGCGGTCTGATGATCCAGGCCAAGTTCGAGAAAGCGCCCGATGTGGAAGCCATCAAAAAGGTACTGGACTCCCTCGGTCTGCCCGGGCTGGTGGTCCAGAGCTTCGGCCAGGAGGGCGACAACGAGGTCCTCATCCGCAGCGGGCAGACCGAACTGACCACCGACGCGGTGAAAACCCAAATTGACCAAGCCCTTGCCGGCCTGGACAATGCCCACGAAGTGCAGCGCGTGGAAATGGTGGGCCCCAAGGTGGGGGCGGATCTGCGCAACAAGGCCATGGAAGCCATGTTTTACGCCGTGCTGCTCATCTCCATGTACATCTCCGGCCGGTTCGAGCAGCGCTGGTGGGCTGCCGGCGCCATGGCCGGCGGACTCATGGCCACGGTGTATGTGTTCCACCAGTTCGGCATTCCCACCGGCGGGCTGACCGTGCTGCTCATTGCCGTGTCCATGGTCCTGTGTTTGTACCTCAAACTCAATTATGCCCTGGGCGCGGTGGTGGCCCTGGTGCATGACGTGATCATCACCATCGGCATCTTCTCCTTGCTGGACAAGGAGTTCGACCTGACCACCATCGCCGCGTTGCTGACCATCATCGGCTACTCCCTCAACGACACCATCATCGTCTTCGACCGCATCCGCGAAAATCTGAAGGCCATGAAGGGCGAGCCGTTGGCAACCGTCATCAACAAGTCGGCCAACCAGACGCTTTCCCGCACCATCCTCACCTCCGGCACCACGCTGCTGGTGGTGGCCTGCCTGTACTTCTTCGGCGGCGGGGTGATTCACGACTTCGCCCTGGCCCTGCTGGTGGGGATTGGTGTGGGCACATATTCGTCCATCTTCATCGCGGCTGCCATCCTGCTGGCCCTCAAGCCCAAGGCGGACGCCCCGACCGAACAGCCGGCGTAGCGCCCGTTGTTTTTGAAAAGCGCCCTCGGGGGAAAACCTTTCTGCAGAAAGGTTCTTCCCCCGAACCCCCTTTNAACCTTTTGCAAAAAGGTTTGCCCTCTCGCAACGTCCTTTTTCAAAATTAAAATGCGCTAAACGGCTGCTTCTTTCACGCAGTTTGCCCAATCTTCATACTTTCTCGGGAACGCGTGCTTCGCGCTTTTGACAAAACAGTCGGGCCGGCGATGTGATCTGGTTGATCCATCGCCGGCCCGTCATGGTTGTGCTGTATCGAATAACAGCGGCGGGTGCCTTCCGGGCCCCCCGCGGGAACGCGCGTGTTACTGCGCCGGTCCCTTGCCTTCGTCGAAAAAGTACGGGGAGCCTTCGCCTTCCAGCTCCAGGGCCTGGACTTTTTCGTCCAGCCAGTCCAGCAGGGCGCGAGCCGTCTGGTAGCTGACGATGATGCGCTGATCGATGCGGCGCACCACACAGCGGGTTTCCTCGTCCAGGGCGGCGATTTCCGGCCCCACCTGGCCATCCGGATGCACAAGCTGCTCCGAGGTTTCCGGGAGCTTGTCGGACTCCGTGTAGAAATTCAGCTCAATCTCGCCGTGGGCGTTGATGCCGCCCCACACGCCGTGGACCAGCGAGGGGCGGACGTTTTCTGCGCCGACGTATTCGTATTTGATCTTGAGGGGGTATTTGGGACCCTCGGCCATGGCGCCGTCACCTTGTCTTCCCTGTCCATGCCGGCCAGGGGTTTGATGCATGTTGATAAAAAAGACACCGGCCCTCGCAGGCTGCCGGGGGCTGTCAGAACCGTCAGGCGCTGGCCTGCAGCAGATTCCCTTCCGTGGATTCGGGGGACCTGCGGGCAGCGGGCGCAGCGGCTTGATGTCTGGCGGCAAAGGCTGCGTCGGAATACCGGGCGTCGCCGCTGGCGGCAAGGTTTTCAAGGACCTCGCTGGTGCGTTCCAGCAGCGATCTGTACGGCGGCGCCACATGGGGCTGATCCGCCGGTCCCAGGATGAGGGGCGCAGGGAGGTTGTCCATCAGCGAGCGGATGTCCAACGCAAAGGTGCTGGTTTCCACTGTTCTGGCGATGATGCCCATGCCTGCCTCCCTTCTGCTTCTCATGCATGGCGCACAGTGCCCCGTATGCCACTTCAATCCATACGCGCTTCGTTGACCGAAGTAAAGCCGCTGCCCTTGCGGGGCGGGCGCGGCTGTCGTAAAGAAGAGTCCTGTCTGGTCGCATTTCACCCCAATTGCCAAGGATAGCGCATGCCCACCGCCGATGCAGATCGTCAGTTCACCCTTGAAGAATTGCCCCTGGCCTTTCACTTTGGCCTGGAAGACTATATGATGCTGTCGCAGAGCCGCCGTGTGGATCACGACACCGGCGAAGTCATCGAAGAGGTGCTGCCGGGCTGGGGGCCGCATCTCAAAGCGCTGCGCATCGAAACGCAGGAGAAAGCCAAGCGCCAGGGCTATGTGCTGGTCTGGCTGGAGACGCCGGTGGAAGCCGAGGTCAACGCCGCCTGGGAAGGCTCTCCCTCGCGCGCGTTTGTCCTGAACACCCTGGCCCAGTCCCTGCTGATGGCGGCCCTGCGCGAGGCCGTGCCGGACATTTCCGAATCCGCCTGTGCTCCCGTGCCCGTGCCCACCAAGCCACTGCGCGCCGCCCTGGCCGAAGCCGGCGTGCCCTGGCAGGAAGGCGCCATGCTCGGCCGCCAGTACGCCATGCTCACCTATGCGCCGTATCAGGGCAGCTGCGATATCTGCCATGTCAAGGCGGATTGCCCCAAACTCTCGCAGATGCGCAACGGCTGATCCGCACCCCGACACCCCGTACACAGGAGGCGTCCATGCCCATCCAGCTCAAATGCTATGCCAGTCTGGATACGTTTCAACCCACGGATGGCGACGCCTTCCCCATCCTGCCCGGGGAGACCCTGGCTGCGGTGGAGGCCCGTCTGGGCATCCCGGCGGGTGAAGTCACCCTGCGCTTTGTCAATGGCAGGGCAGTGGAGCCGGATGCCGTGCTGCAGGATGGCGACCGGGTGGGCCTGTTCCCCCCCGTGGGCGGGGGCTAGCATGCCGGATGTCCAGACCCGGTTGGCCCAGGCCTGGGAGTGGCGGACCCTGCCGGACGGCACCTCCCAGCGCATCCTGCCCCATGCCGTGGGTCTGGCGCTGGCGCAGTCCCTGGGCCTGCATCCCGGGGATCTGGACCGTGCCGCCCTGGCCCGGGACATCCTGCCGGAACGCTATCTGCGGCAGCTCCATGGGATCTCGTTGGCGGATCAGCGCCGTCTGTGCCATGCGCGGGTGGCCCAGGTGGGCCTGGGCGGCCTGGGCGGGTACGTGCTGGAGCAGTTGGCCCGCGCCGGTGTGGGCTTCCTTCGGGCTGCGGACGGGGATGTGTTCGAGCCGTCCAACCTCAATCGGCAGTTGCTGTCGGCCAATGCCTTTGTGGGCCGGCCCAAGACGGAGGCTGCCCTGGACCGCGTGGCCCGCATCAACCCGGCGGTGAGGCTGGAGGCGTGGCCCCGCATGCTGGACGAAGCCGGCATGGCCGAACTGCTGCAGGGGACGGAACTGGTCGTGGATGCCTTGGGCGGCCTGGATGACCGGCCCGCCCTGCGTCGCGCGGCCCGCGCGGCCGGCATTCCGCTGGTGACCGCGGCCGTGGCTGGCAGCACGGGCTATGTGGCCGTGGCCTGGCCGGACCGCGAGGGCGTGAGCGATCTGCTGGCCCGCGGCGGCGCCGGTGCGGAAAATTCCCTGGGCACCCCGGCCTGGACCGTGGCCGTGGCCGCCTCCCTGCAGGCCAATCTGGCGGTGCGTTGCCTGCTGGGCCTGGCAGGGGAGGATACGCCGGCGCTGGTGTTCGATCTGGCGGATGGCTCGTTTACGCCCGTGCGGCTGTAGCGCACAGTGTCTTTGAAAAGATTTCTCGGGGGAAAACCTTTCTGAAGAAAGGTTCTTCCTCCGAACCCCTTTTTCAAAAGTAAAATGCTCTGACGAACGCTCCGGGGGAACGCCTTTTTCCACCGCACGCAGGCCATAAAAAACGCCGCACCCCCGAAGGGATGCGGCGCGGTGCCGTCAGTAGAGTGCGCCGTGAGACGCGCAGCGGCTACCAGTTGTTGCGACGGGGAGGACGGCCACCGCCGCCGCCACCACCACCACCGTAGCCACCGCCACCACCACCGCCGCCGGGACGGGGGGCGCGTTCCTGAGCTTCGTTGATGCGCAGGTTGCGGCCGCCGAAGGGCTTGCCGTCCAGCGCTTCAATGGCAGCCTTGCCGCCTTCGTCGTCCATTTCCACAAAGCCAAAGCCGCGCATACGGCCGGTTTCACGGTCAGCGATGAGGCTCACGGAACGCACTTCGCCGTAGGCGGCGAAATAGTTCTTGAGTTCGTCTTCCTGGGCGGAGAAAGGCAGGTTGCCAACGTACAATTTCATGAATCAACACTCCTCAAGGTTTATCCAGCAATTCAAATGGTTCAGGGCAGATCGGTCTAAACCTGTCGGAGCGCATCAAAGGGGGTGCGCATCGTCGCATCATCCATCATCGATCGCAACTGCCGCCACGGTCCAGGACGCAACACAAATCATGCCGCTTGAAGCTAGTTGGGTCTTATAGTGTTTTGCGCAAAGGACGTCAACATCCCGGACGGGTTTTTCGGGGTCTTTGGAAAAAAAACATTGCAGGAAAAATCATGTTGTTGCATTTGGTTGCAGGTTCGTTGCGTCGTCAGGCGTCGCATTGTTGATGCAACAACCCGGTACTGTTGCACATCTATTTTTCATTCATCATTGAGGAAGTGTTGCCCCATGCCCGATTCCCCGGCCGCCGTACTGCATCGATTGGATATGGTGTGTTCCCCGCAACAGGCTGAACTGGCCGCGGGACTGCTTGCCGCGTGCTGGGAGCTTGGCTGGGAGGAGCTCCCGGAGCCGGCGGGCGATGCCGTGCGCCTGCGGCTGCATCACATGGAGCTTTCGCCCTTGCGCGTGGTGGCCGGCATGCTTCAGCAGCACCTGCCGGATTGCGAGGTGACGTTTGCCGAAACCCCGCATCGCAACTGGGCCCTGGCGTGGCGCGAGTTCTTCACGGCGGTGCTCTGCGGCGACGATTTTGTTGTCCTGGCCCCCTGGATGCGGGAGGAGCACCCGTACCGGGATCGCCACGCCATTATTATTGATCCCAAAATGGCCTTCGGCACCGGCCATCATCCCACCACGGCCATGTGCCTGCAGGCGGTCTCCCTGTTGCAACGCGCTGGCAAGCTGCCACAGGGATTCCGGTTTCTGGACCTGGGCACCGGCTCGGGCATTCTGGGCATTGGGTGCGCCATGCTGGGCGGCAGCGGCATCGGGTTGGATATTGATCCTGAAGCCTATGAAAACGGTGTGGAGAACGCTCGCGCCAATGCCGTGACGGACCGCTTCGCCGTGCATACCGGCGGGCTGGACGCCTTGCCCGGATTGGCCGGGGACGAACGGTTTGATCTGGTGCTGGCCAATATCCTGGCCGAGCCGCTCATCGACCTTGCGCCGGGGTTGCTGGCCCGGGTCAAGCCTGGCGGGGCGCTGGTGCTTTCCGGCCTGTTGACGATTCAGATCGAAGCCGTTGCCAGCGCATATACCGCCCTGGGGCTGCCTGCGCCGGAGGTGCTGACGAGCGGGGAGTGGTCGGCGTTGGTGTGGTCCTGACGCACGAGGCAGGGCAGGGTGCCGCGGCGGTTGCCCCGCAAACATAAACATGGTAGATTTTTTTTAGACACTATGCACACGTCCGGCGCACATCTCCTGGCCATGCACCAGGCCATGCTGGGGGCCCTGGGGCCTTCCGGCTGGTGGCCTGCGGACTCGGCCTTCGAGGTGGTGGTGGGAGCCGTGCTGACCCAGAACACCAGCTGGAAGAACGTGGAAAAAGCCCTGACCGCCCTCAATACCGCGGGTGTGCTTTCCGGCCCGGCGTTGCTGGCCCTTCCGGAAGAGGTCCTGGCCCGGCACATCCAGCCGGCGGGGCATTTTCGCGTCAAGGCCAAACGCCTGCGTAATCTGCTGGTCTGGCTGGAAGATCGTTGCGGTTTCGATCTGGATCAGCTTGCCCTGCAGCCGCTGGACACGCTGCGGCAGGATTTGCTGACCGTCAAGGGCGTGGGTCCTGAAACAGCGGATTCCATTCTGCTGTACGCCCTGGGGCTGCCTACCCTGGTGGTGGACGCCTACACCGCGCGCATTCTCCACCGGCATGGGCTGGTCCCCGAGGACGTGCGCTATGGAGAACTGCAGGAATACTGCATGGACCGCCTGCCCCAGGACGTGGCGCTGTACAATGAATTTCACGCCCTGGTGGTGCGTGTGGGAAACAGCTGTTGCAAAAAACGCACGCCCCAGTGCGCCGGCTGTCCGCTGGAGGCGTTTCTGTGAGGCGCGTGTGGGCAGTGCTGGGCGGTGTGCTCGTGGTGCTGCTGGTGGCGGGCGTGCTGGCGGCAGCGCCGGCCAAGCCCCGTGCCAAGCCGCCGGCGCAGTCTTCGGCCCAGGCTCCGGCCCAGGTTCCGGCCCAGGCCGGGCCCGCACCGGCGGAAGCCCAGGAAAAGGAACAGGAGCTGGCCCGGCTGACGGAGGAAGAGCGCGCCCTGCACAAGGACCTGGCCAAGGCCGCGGATGAAATCGCCGCCCTGGAGAAGGACATGCGCGCGGCGGAAACCAGCTTGAACAAGGCCCTGGATGAGGAAAAACGCCTGCGCAAGCAGTTGGACGTGCTGGAGCGCAAGCAGGAGGCCGTGGGCAGGGATCTGGCGGCGTTGCTCGGCGGACTGTGGCCGGTGCATGTGCAGAACCTGGCCCATGCCGGCCGCAATCTGGATTCCTGGGAAGAGGCCGACCGCCAGTTCACTTGGCTGGCCCGGGTGTACGACGTGGCTGCCGAAGGCATCGTCCGTCTGGAAGAGCTCAAGGCGCCTATGGCCGAGGGGTTGGCGGCGCATCAGGCCGTGCTGGAAGACGCTCGTGCGCAGCTCAAGGACGTCAATGCCCACAAGGACGAGCTGGTTTCCAAAAAAGTCGCCTTCGACACCCGCATGGCCGAGTTGCGCAAGGACAAGCGCACGGCGGAAGAAGAGTTGCGGGCGATTCTGGCGGCGGTGAAGTCCGTCAATTACACCCTGGAACAGAAGCTGGAGCCAGTGCCCGCGCCGTCAGTCAAAGCGGAAGAAAAACAGGCCAAGGGTCCTCCCAGGGAGGCCCCGACTCCGGCTCCAACGACGCACGCCGCAAAGGAGCCGGCGGCTCCGGCAGCCAAGTCCACCCGGCTGGACATCTCCGCCGATCTGGCCCGGTTGTCCGTGGAAAAGCTCAAGGGCAGGATGCCCTGGCCCGTGGCCGGCGGCGAGGTGGCCAAATCCTTCACGCCGCAGGCAAACCCGCCCGTGCGCGGCATGGCCATGAAGGTGGCGGATGGTGCCAGCGTGCATGCCGTGGCGGCAGGCAAGGTGGTGCACGACGACACCCTGCGCGGCTTCGGCCGGGTGGTCATCCTGATGCACGGGGATGATTACTTTAGTCTGTACGCCTATTTGGCGGAAAGTAAGGTGCGGATGGGACAGGAGCTTGCCATGGGCGACGTGGTGGGCGTGAGCGGTTTCTATCCGGAGATTAAGGGACCCGGGCTCTATTTCGAATTGCGTTTTCACCAAAAAGCCATTAACCCGGAAACTTGGCTGGCGGCTCGCAAGTGAACCGCCAAGCTGTCCGGCGTTGCCCCACGGCAGCCCCGCCTGCGTCTTCGCAGCCAGGATGATCCGTCCGTCCGGCACTGTGGCCCATCATCGCATATGGAGGCGTATTTCATGCATCCTCGTTTGATTTGTTGCACGCTGCTGCTTGCGCTGTGCGTGGCCGTTCCTCCTGCACACGGCCAGGGCAAGGCGGAAAACAGATACGATCCCCTCAAGCGGTTCAGCCAGGTGCTGGACATGGTGGAAACGTACTACGTGCGCGACGTGAACCGCCAGGAACTGGTGGAAGGCGCCGTAGGCGGCATGCTGGAAAAGCTGGATCCGCACTCCGCCTACATGGATAAGGAAGCCTTTTCCGAAATGCAGGTCAGTACGTCCGGCGAGTTTTCGGGCATCGGCATCGAAATCGGCTCCAAGGACAGCCGGCTCATCGTCATTTCTCCCATTGAGGATACCCCGGCCTTCCGCGCCGGCCTGCGCACCGGCGATCTGATTCTGGAGATCGATGGGCAGTCCACCCAGGGCATGAGTCTGGTGGATGCCGTGAAGCTCATTCGCGGTCCCAAGGGCTCCGAAGTGCTGCTGACCATCCTGCACAAGAACAGCCGCACCCCGGAAAAGGTCTCCATCCTCAGGGATACCATTCCCATCATCAGCGTGAAGAGCGAGGTGCTGGAAGACGGCATCCTGTATCTGCGGCTCAACAAATTCAATGAGCATTCCACCGAGGAAATGGAAAACGCCCTGGCGGCCTACCACAAGAAGGGCCGGCCCCTCAAGGGTGTGGTGCTGGATTTGCGGAACAATCCCGGCGGGTTGCTTGATCAGGCCGTGAGCATCACGGACTTGTTCCTCTCCGAGGGGATGATTGTGTATATCCAGGGCCGCGACAAGCGCAATCGCAAGGACTTCACGGCCACGCGCTCCAGCGACGACATCACCGTGCCCATGGTGACGCTCATCAACGCCGGTTCGGCGTCCGCCTCGGAAATCGTGGCCGGCGCACTGCAGGATCACAAGCGCTCGCTGCTCATCGGCGAACCCACCTTCGGCAAGGGCTCGGTGCAGACCATCATCCCCCTGTCTGATGGCGCCGGCATGAAGCTGACCACGGCCCTGTACTATACCCCCGGCGGCCGGACCATCCAGGCCGAAGGCATCAAGCCGGACATGCATGTGCCCCTGGCGACGGATGATCTGAACTCCCTGGCCGACATGCGCGAGAAGGACCTGACCCGGCACCTGGAAAATGGCCGCAAGGACAAGGTCGATCCGGCCTCCCAGGCCAGCAAGGTGCAGGAGATGCTGGAGAAAGACAATCAGCTTCGCCTGGCCCTGCAGTTTGTCAAGAATCCCCCTGCGGGCTTTGGGCCCAAGTAGGGCGGCCGCAGGGTGGTTGCCTGTGCAACGTACATGCGCCGGGTCAGGAGTTCCTGACCCGGCCTTGTCCATTCCAGACGTTCTGGCTTCCGCTGTCCTGGCGCGCCAGCCGTGAATGTGGTGAATAAAACATCCTCTCTTTTGCGCGTGTTGTTGTCGCATGCGTCGGCATCTGCGCTGCTGGCGGTGTTGTTGGCGTCTGGGGCCGCGCTGGCGCTGGCGTGGGTCATGTTCTGGCCGGTGCCGCCCTCGGCTGCCAACACGGCGGCCTTCCCGGGCGCGGTCCCTGGCGCGTCCAGCGGCGTGGCTCCCGGCACGGCGGCCCCTGGCGTGTTCGAGCAGTCCCGCATTGTTTCGCCGCCCACTTCGCCCCGCCCGGCCAGTCCGAGCAAGCCGATCAGTCCGATCAGTCCGCCCGGCCACGCCGTCCTGCCCGGCGCGTTTGTCAATGCCACGCCGGCTCCTCTTGCGTCCTACGGCCATCCGCTGGATACCCCCACCAAGATCATCCGGCCTGTGGTGCATCCCGACGCCTTTGAAGAAGCCCTGGGCGCGCCCATGGAACTCACGGTGCGACAGGTGGACGCCGCCCTGCTGGAGGCGCTGCAGCAGCACGGCCTGCCGCCGGAGCGTCTGGAGTTGCTGGAAGTGGGGCAGCATTCCGACGTGGAACACCGCTATCTGTTCCAGCGCCTGTCCCTGCGGCTGGAGGAGGGGGCCGCCGCCCTGCGCCAGACCCTGCAGGCGCTTCTGGCCCGGCAGGTGCCCCGCGCCTCTCTGGAGCTGGCGCGCCCGACCCTGTGGCGGATTCGGATCATGAACCGCCTGACGCATGAAATCGTGCTGTCGTCCTCCCGCGCGCCGGCGTTTCGGCCGGTGGAAGGCGCACGCCTGACCATCGTTATTGACGACATGGGTGCAAGCCTTTCCCAGGCCCGGGAACTGCTGGCCCTGCCCGCGCCGGTGGTCTTTTCCATCCTGCCCTATACCGAACATGCCCGCGAGGTGGCCGAACTGGCCCATGCCGCCGGCCGCGAAGTGCTGGTGCACCTGCCCATGGAGCCCGTGAATCTGCGGATCTCTCCTGGCCGGGATGCCCTGATGGTGGGCATGGATGACCAGACCATTTCCCGGCTGACGGCCGTGAACCTTGCCGGCGTGCCCCACGCCGTGGGCGTGAACAATCACATGGGCTCGCGCTTCACGCAGCAGGCCGAGCTGACGCGGCCGGCGCTGGAGGTCATCCGCAGCCGGGGGCTGTTCGTGCTCGACTCCCTGACGCATGAGCGCTCCCGCCTGGCCCAGACCTCCCGCGCCATGGGCCTGCCCACCTACCGGCGCGACGTGTTTCTGGATGTGGTGCGGGACGCCACCACCATCCTGCACCAGATCCGCAAGGCCGAACACCTGGCCCTGCAGCACGGGCAGGCCATTGCCATCGGGCATCCGCACCCGGAAACCTTTGAGGCCCTGCGCCGCTGGGCGGCCGCACCCCGGCCGGGCATCACCGCCGTGAGCCTTTCGGACCTGGATGTCCTGGCCGATCCCGCCACCCTGTCCGGGCAGTAGGGCGCGGTCTGCTGCCAATACACCCCCGGACAATTCGCAGATTGTCACCTGCCTGTCATTGCCAAGCGCCGCAATTCCGGGTAGATGCACGGGACACGAATATCTTTGGAGGAATCAACCGCATGCTGCAGAGAACGTTGTCCATCATCAAGCCCGACGCTGTATCCCGCAACCTGGCTGGCGACATCCTGGCCATGATCCAGGCGGCCGGCCTCACGGTCAAGGCCACCAAGATGATCCAGCTCACCCGCGCCCAGGCCGAGGCCTTCTATGCCGTGCACAAGGAACGCCCCTTCTACGGCAGCCTGTGCGACTTCATGACCTCCGGCCCGGTGGTGGTGAGCGCGCTGGAAGGCGAAAACGCCATCCAGGCCTACCGCGATCTGATGGGCGCCACCAACCCGGCCAACGCCGCCGAGGGCACCATCCGCAAGCGCTTTGCCCTGGATGTGGAAAAGAACGCCGTGCATGGCTCCGACGCCCCCGAGACGGCCGCGCAGGAAATTCCCTTCTTCTTCAGCGCATTGGAGATTGTAGGCTAATGGAAAAGACGCTGGGCTGCCTCGGCTGCGGCAACATGGGTTCTGCCATTCTGCGCGGACTCTCCGGCACGCCGGGGTTGTCCCTGCGCTGTTTCGACACGGACAAAACCAAGCTGGCCAGCCTGTGCACCGGCTGCGAGGTGGAAAGCGCCTCCAGCGTGCACGACCTGGCCGAGGGTGTGGATTATCTGCTCGTGGCCATCAAGCCGCACCAGATGCACCGCGCCCTGGCCGACCTGGCCAGCCGGCTTTCTCCAAGCCAGGTCATCCTCTCCATCGCTGCCGGTGTCGGGCTGGACAAGCTCAAACGCTGGTGCAGCGGCGCCTGCCCGGTGGTGCGAGTGATGCCCAACACCCCGGCCATGGTTCAGGCCGGCATGTTCGCCGTGTGCCTGGACGATCCGGATTTGAAGGATTCGCAAAAGGAATTCGTGACCAGGACCTTCGAACGCCTGGGACGCGTGTTCATCCTGGACGAATCACGCTTCGACAGCTTCACCGCCCTGGCTGGCTCCGGCCCTGCCTATGTCTTCTATCTGATGGAAGCCATGGTGGAAGCCGGCGTGACCATGGGCTTCCCCCGGCCCCAGGCCACAGACATGGTGCGCTGCCTGTTCTCCGGGTCCGCCAAGCTCGCCCAGGAACGGCCCGAACACCTGAGCGTGCTGCGGGAGATGGTCACCTCGCCCGGCGGCACCACCATTGCCGCCACCAATGTTCTGGACCGCAAGGCCGTGCGCGCCGCCCTGGTGGATGCCGTGGTGGCCGCCGAGACCCGCAGCAAGGAATTGGGCGGGTAGGGCAGCAGCGTCTTCGCGCCATCGAGCAAGTTATCTTTGAAAGGAGTTCTCGGGGGAGAACCTTTTCGTTTTTCCAAAGGGGAGAGCATTACAGGAAAAAGTTCTCATTAATGCTCTAGTGTTTTTGGTGCAACCGCCGGAGAAATATCGCCTTGTGCGGTGTTTCTCCGGCGGTTGTCTTTGGGAGCTGCGCCATTCCTGAGCGGGGAGGGGGCAGTTTTTTTCAAAATGACATTGACAATGAAAATGAATTTCAATACCAAGGTAATCAAGGGCGACGCGCTCCGGATGCCGAAGATTTGTTCCCGAGTCCGACTTCTTCCCGGAAGTAGCCAGTGCGCCGCACGTGTTCACCGTCACCGCAGGAGAATGTATGCTGCTGCTCGATCATCTTTCCCCCTCCGGCCTTGTGCAGGCGTCCATGTCCGAGCGGCGCGCGTTGTGGGAACTGCCGGACCTGCAGTGCGCCGTGGTGGGCACCTGTCTCACCTTGCAGGAATGTCGGCGGCTGGCGCGCAGGGGAGGGCTTTCCCTGCCGGATGACGCCACGGATTACATGTATCACTCCGCTCTGGTCCGCTTTTGCCGGGAGGAGAGCCGCACCGCCAAGCTGGTGCAAAAGCACCTGGACCGCAAGTACATGCGCCATGTGCGGCAGGTGCTGCAGACCCTGGACGACAACCAGCGCCGCGCCTATTGGAAAAAGTCCGTGGCCAACGGCGAGATCCCCGGCCCCTTCTGGGCCATGGTGACGCACCCGTACCTGGGGCAGGAACTGTTCTCGGAAGTGTTCGGCCATGTGCACATGCTGTCGCATCTGGTGGGGGCGTCCAACCGGGCGGATATCCGCCGGCTGCAGCAGCAGGAAACCAAGCTGGCGGATCTGGAGGAAACGCTGTCCACGGTCAAGCGGGCGTACCGGGCGCGGATTCGCGATCTGGCCAAGCGCAACCGTGAACTGGCCTCGGAGAAGAAAGCCCCGCGGGCCGGCGGCAGCTCCATCGCCTTCCAGCAGGTGTTCGAGTCCTTGCGTCTGGCGCACGAAGAACGCGCCGAGGCCCTGCGGCTGGTGGAATCCATGGAAAAGCGCCTGGCGCATACCGAGGCCATGCTTGCGGAAAAGGGCATGGAATGCGACGTGCTGGAACGGGAACTGGCTCGCATGCTGGAGCAGCAGGCCCGGCAGCGGTGCCCCCGCGAGGACGAACACGGGGACTGCGAAAGCCCGGCGCCGTGCCCCAATCGCTCGCTCAATGGCAGATGCATCCTCTATGTGGGCGGACGTTCCGGCCTGGCCCCGCATTATCGTGAACTTGTGGAGAGCCTGGGCGGGCAATTCGTGCACCACGATGGCGGACGCGAACATGCCATCTCCCGGCTGCACCAGATTCTTCCCAAGGCGGATGCCGTGCTCTGCCCCATGGATTGCGTCAGTCACGAGGCCTTCCACTGCGTCAAACAGGCCTGCCGCCAGTGCATGAAGCCGTGTCTGGCCATGCGCAGCGCCTCGCTTTCCTCTCTCTCCAAAACGCTGGAAGGGCTTCTCGACTCTTCCGCCCTCGAACTGCAAGGAGAACATCTGTCATGACGTGGGTTCCGAGCATCTCTTCCGCGCAGCGGCCGCGATCCTTCTTTGAAAAATCCTTGAAGCCGTTCCTCACGGCGCCTCAGGAATCTCCCCGTCCCGCCGGGGAACCGGCTCCGGCAGCAGGGTCTTTCTCCTCCCGCCCTGCCTGACGGACGCCGGCATGATGCAGATGACGGCGGAAATGGTCACTCCGCCGTCATCTGCACTTGACTTGCATGAAAAATCCACCATAGTCTCGCCATGCAGCATGAGGAATTCCAAGCCGGTCGCTGCATGTCTTGCCCCCCTCGCCGGCAGAGCTGGCCCGAATCCGGGAAGGGGAACGTGCGTCCTGCGCGTTTCTGCGACTGTCCCGGTGCTCGGGTTTGAGGCGTGAATGCAGGCGACTGAAGCCATCGAGCAAAGCCTGGAATTCGATGATCCTGCCCTGGCCCGCGAACTCTTCGGGCCGGGAAATTCCCATCTGGATGCGTTGGCCGCCAAGGCTGGTGTTGAGCTGCACAGCCGCGGCTCCATGCTGACGGTGCGCGCCACGGACAAAAGTCTGGCCGATCGCGCTGCCAACTGCATGGTGCAGCTGTATCGGCTGCTCAAGGCCGGGCATCCCCTGGGGCGGCGGGACTTTGGCTTTGCCTGGGACACCCTGACCCGCTCGCCGGGCACGGATCTGGTTCGGATGTTCAAGGAGGCGGTGTTCGTCGCGTCTCCCAAGAAGACCGTGGCCCCCAAAACCTTGAACCAACGCGCCTATGTGCACGCCCTGCACGAGCACGACATGGTATTCGCCATCGGGCCGGCCGGCACAGGCAAGACCTATCTGGCCGTGGCCATGGCCGTGGCGGCCCTCATGCGGCGGGAGATCCGCCGGCTGGTGCTCACGCGTCCGGCCGTGGAGGCCGGGGAGCGGCTGGGCTTTTTGCCCGGAGATCTGGCGGAGAAGATCAACCCGTATCTGCGGCCCCTGTATGATGCGTTGCACGACATGGTGGACGCGCGCAAGGTGCAGGAAATGCTGGAGACGGGCATCATCGAGATTGCGCCCCTGGCCTTCATGCGCGGCCGCACCCTCAACGACAGCTTCATCATCCTTGACGAAGCCCAGAACACCACCCCCGAACAGATGAAAATGTTTTTGACCCGCCTGGGGTTCGGCTCCAAGGCGGTCATCACCGGCGACGTGACCCAGATCGACCTGCCGTCCGCGGGCCACCGGGGAGTTCGATCTGGCCTGGTCCAGGCCCGCGAAGTGCTCAAGGGTGTGGAGGGCGTCGCGTTCATACAGTTTGAAGAGGCGGACGTCATCCGCCATACCCTCGTGGCCCGCATCGTGAAAGCGTATGAACGTTTCGAAAACGCCGAAAGCCACTCCTAGCCGCTCCGGGCGCCGCGTGCGCGACATGCTGCACAGTGTGGCGCCGCATGGCGGGCTGGCGGCGTTCGTGCTGGCCATGGCGGCCATGAGTCTGCTGGTGGGGGTGCGACACACGCCCGGGGTAAAGATTTTCACGGAAGGCGAAATCGCCACCCAGGACGTCATGGCCACCCAGGACATGCTGGTGGAGGACCGCAATTCCACCCTGGAACGCATTCACCGCATTGCGGAAAATCAGCCGCCTATTTTTGATCTGACGGCAGATGCCGCCACCCGTCTGGCAACCAGGGTGGAGGCAGTCTTTGTCGTGCTCAACAACGCCACCATGGACTCCATGGAAGACGCCCGCTGGCAGGCGGCGGAACTGCTCAACCGCGAACTTTCCCGCGCCAGCTTTCATTTGTTGCGGGATGTGGAACTGCAGCAGGTCATCCGCAACGACGTACAGCCCTGGCTTGCAGTCAGGCTGAACGAAGGCGTGGTGCTGGATGCGCGCATGCTGGAACGGTTCCGCGGCGGCATTCTGGTGCGCAACGCCGCCCTGGGAGCAGAGATGCTGCGGGCGGATCTGTCCTCCCTGCGCGATGTGGCCACCCTTGCCCGCGAGCTGGAACAGTACCTGCGACGCGATCTGAACAAGAGCCTGCGCGTGCGGTCCGCCATTTCCGAATTGTTGGAGCCACTCATCACGCCGTCGCTGGTCATCAATCCCGAGGCCACCCGGGACCGCATCGACACCGTGATGCAGTCCCTGGAACCGGTCTATTACCATATCCGCAAGGGCGAAATGGTGGTCCGGCAGGGGCAGCGTGTGGGGCCGCAGGAGCAGCTCAAGCTGCAGGCGCTCTATGCCCAGGTGCCGGAGACCTTCGATCCCCTGCGCCCGTTGGGCGTGTTTGTGGTGAGCATGCTCTTTGCCGGGGGGATGATCGTCTCGCCCAAGGGCCGCTTTTTCCGGCCCGTGACCAACCGCGATGCCCTGCTCATGACCGGGCTGGTGGTGCTCTTTGCCGGCGGCACCAAACTGCTGGCGGCCATCGAAACCCCCCTGAGCGAGCGACTGGACTTTTTGAGCAGCGACCTGCTGGTGCTCATGGCCCCCCTGGCCGGCGCTGGCGGGGTGATGGCGCTGTATTTTTCCGCTGCCTCCTGCGTTTCCGCTTCCATCCTGCTGGCCTTCCTCTGCACCCAGATGGCTGGCGCCGGGCTGGAGTTGTTTTGTTTCTATTTTCTGGGATCCATCTCCGCCACGCTGCTCATCAAACATACGGAAACCCGCACCGAGGTGCTGCGCAGCGTCCTGCCCCTGACCGGGCTGCTCCTGCTGGCCTGGTTCGGCATCCACCTGCTCAAGTATCAGGCTGCCGCAGGCATCTGGACGGCCCTGGGTCTGGTGGTGGCGCATGGCTTTCTGGCCCTTCTGTGCGTGCTGGCCCTGGGACCCATTGCGGAAATGCTGCTGGGCTACACCTCGCGCTTCCGGCTGCTGGAGCAGATGAGCCTGGAACAGCCGCTGCTGCAGGAGCTCATGGTCACCTCGCCCGGCACGTACCATCACTCCCTTATCGTGGGGAACATGGTGGAGGCCGCGGCCAGGGCCACCGGCGCCAATCCGCTGCTGGCCAAGGTGGCGGCCCTGTATCACGATGTGGGAAAGATCAAAAATCCCCACTATTTCATCGAAAATCAGATGGGCTGCCGCAACAAGCACGACAAGCTGGCTCCCTCCATGAGCGCCCTCATTCTCGTCTCCCACGTCAAAAAAGGCGTGGAGCTGGCCAGAAAGCACAACATCTCGCCGGAAATCATCGACATCCTGCAACAGCACCACGGCACCAGCCTCATTCGGTTCTTTTACGTCAAGGCGCAGGAGCAGGCCGAGGCCAGGGGCGGGGAGCCCGTGTCCGAAGCGGATTACCGCTATCCTGGCCCCAAGCCGCAGACCAAGGAAGCCGGCCTGGTGCTCCTGGCAGACGCCATCGAGGCTTCCAGCCGCACCCTGGTGGATCCCACGCCCGGACGCATCAAGGCCCATGTGGATCAGATCATCCGCGCCATCTTCACCGATGGCCAGTTGGATGATTCTGAACTGACCCTCAAGGACCTCACTCAGGCCAGCGCCTGTTTTGTGCGGATCCTGAACGGCATCTTCCACACCCGCATCGAGTACCCGGAAGCCCGCAAGGAAGGAACCAAGGCCTGCCAGACTGCGGGGCAGCCCCCGAGCCAGGCTGCGAATCCCCCTGGGGGGCATCCCGCCGGTCGGACCGCCCCGCGGGCGGATGCGGAGCGCGAGGCCATCCTGCCGGAACCCTTCAACGGCCCCTTGCAATAATTGCTCAGGAATCCAAGGAGAACGGATGATCACACTCACGCGCAACACGCCGCGAGGGTATCTGGTGCCGACCTCTCGTGTCGAAATCGACGTCTTCACCACCTGGCTGCTGGAACGGCTGGGCCTGGGCGGCAGTCTGGTGGAAATCGATCTGGTGGACGATGCCACCATCGCCGAGCTGAACCTCGAATTCATGGGCATGCCCGGTCCCACCAATGTCTTGTCCTTTCCGGACACCGACGACCTGCACTGCGAGGCTCCCTACGTGCTGGGTGAGGACTTTCTGCCCGAAGAATACACCGAGGACGACGGCCGCGACTGCCTGGGCGATGTGGGCGATCCGGACACAGACCCGGACCGGCCCCTGCGCCTGGGCGCCATCGCCCTTTCCCTGGACACCTGCGCCCGCGAGGCCCGGCTGTACGGGCAGACCTCCCGGGAGCACTTTTTCCGCCTGCTGTGCCACGGCATCCTGCACTGCGCCGGCCTGGATCACAGTGAGGAAATGGACATCATCACCGACGAAGCCATGGAAGAGATCCGCACCTGGGAGGCCGTGTAGCGGCCCCCGACGGCCTTCCGCAGGAGCGGCGACGCCATGCGCATTCTGCATGTGGTGAACGACTTCCTGCCCTTCACCCGCGCCGGCACGGAACATTATCTGGCCGAGCTGCTGGCCGGGCAGCAGGGCCTGGGTCTGGCCTCCGCTGTACTGCATCTGGCCCCGCCTGACGCAGCGCCGGCCTATGGCATCGTCGCCGCTCCGTATGCGTCGGCGCCAACGTGCATGCTCGGCGTGCCCCGGGAAGATCGGGACGCGCCGGAGAATCCCCGCGTGGCCGCCGCCGTGGCCGCCTGGCTGCAAGCCAATCCGGCGGATGTGGTCCACATCCATAGCCTCATCGGCTTCTCCGTTTCCCTGCTGGACGCCTTGCCGCCGCAGACGCCAGTGGTCATGACCCTGCACGATTTCTGGCTGTTCTGCGCCAATGCCATCCTCGTCCGTGGCGAGGGCCGCCTCTGCGCCGGTCCCAGGGACGCAGAGGACTGCGCCGCCTGCCACGCCCGGGCGCGCCGTGAGGCCACGGCGGATCCGGAACGCATCCGGCACCGGAATGCCTGTCATCGCCGGGCGGGTGCGCGCCTGGATCTGGCCATCTGCCCCTCGCACTTCAGCCGCCGGCTGTACGCCCGGCACGGGTTCGACGGGCCGCATCTGGTGCGCGCGCCCCTGGGCATGCGGGCGGTGGAGCCGGTGCGGCCGGTCCCCGCGCCTCCGCCGGCCGGGGCTGGCGTGCGCTTCGTCTTTCTGGGGGGACTGTGCTGGTTCAAGGGGGCGGATCTGGCCGTGCGCGCCTTCCTGGCCCTGGCCTCCCGCGGTATCGGTCCTGCCCGCCTGGACATCCATGGCCTGGACTCCAATCCGGAGTATGCCCGCGCCGTGCGGACGCTGGCTGCCGGACATCCGGACATTGCCTTCCATGGCCCATACGCCAAGGCGGATCTTGGTCGCATCCTGGGCGGGGCGGATGCGCTGCTGCTGCCGTCGCACGTGGAGACCTATTCCTTCGTGGCCCGGGAGGCGCTGTCTGCCGGGGTGCCGGTCATCGCGGCGGATTGCGGCGCCCTGCCGGAGGTGGTCCGGCATGAAAAAAACGGCCTGCTGTTCCGATCCGGGGATGCCGCGCACCTGGCCGCCAGCATGGCGCGGGTGCTGGGGGATGCCGCCCTGCTGCCCCGCCTGCGCGCCGGCATCCGCCCGGTGGTGACGGTGGAGGAAGATGCCGCCCGGCTGGTCCGGCTGTATCGGGACTGCCTGCAGCGCCGGCGTGCGGACACCTTGCGGACAGAAATGTAAGCGGTTGTTCCGGCAGATGAAGATGTGATAGGGGGAAGGTTGTGTCTTCTGCGGGCGCGCCTGTGCCGGCGTGCCGTCGCCTCCTCACCTCATTCCCCGGGATCTGCTCATGAAAGCCATCGCCATCAACGGAAGTCCTCGCAAGAACTGGAACACCGCCACACTGCTGCAGCACGCCTTGGACGGTGCGCGGGAAGCCGGCGCGCAGACCGAGATCGTGCATCTGTACGACCTCTCCTTCACCGGCTGCGTCAGCTGCTTCGCCTGCAAGAAGATCGACGGCAAGCACTACGGCCACTGCGCCGTCAAGGACGATCTCGCCCCCGTGCTGCAGGCCGTGGCCGAAGCCGACGTGCTCCTGATGGGCACCCCGGTATATTTTGGCAGCGAAACCGGAGAGATGCGCTCATGTCTGGAGCGGCTGCTGTTCCCGTATCTGACCTACACCCCGGACTATGAGTGCATCTTCCCCGGCAGGCTGCAGGCCGGGATGATCTACACGATGAATATCACCGAGGACATGATCCCCGAATTCCAGTATGAGCAGCTGCTCTCCAGGGTCCGGGGGTACGTGGCCCGGGTGTTCGGCAACTGCGAGCTGCAGATCTGCACGGATACCCTGCAGTTTTCGGATTATGCCAAATATCTTTCCACGCGCTGGGACGCCGTGGCCAAGGCCGCACGGCGCGAGGAGGTCTTCCCGCAGGATTGCGCCAAGGCCAGAGCCCTGGGCGCAGCCTTGACCGAGCGGGCAGCGGCCACTGCCGACCGGTAGGGTATTTTAATTTTGAAAAAGGACATTGCGAGAGGGGAAACCTNGGGGGAAGAACCTTTCTATAGAAAGGTTTTCTCCCGAGAACTCTTTTCAAAAGTAACCTGCGCTATTCCACCGGCACGTTCCAGATGTTCCGGCAGTATTCGCGGATGGAGCGATCCGAGGAGAACATGCCCAGCCGGGCCACGTTGAGGATGGACATGCGCGTCCAGGCTGCGGGGTCGGCGTAGGTGCGGGCGGCGCGGTCCTGGCAGTCCATGTAGGAGGCGAAGTCCGCCAGCACCAGGTATTCGTCGCGGTGCAGGAGGTTGTCCACCAGGGGGCGGAAGCAGCCGGCATCGCCGCGGGAGAACACGCCCGAGCGGATCTGGTCCAGGGCCTCGGCCAGTTCGGGGTTGCCCTCCAGGTGCGCGGCCGGGGAGTAGCCGGCGCGCTGCACAGCCTGTACTTCGTCGGTGGTGAGGCCGAAGAGGAAAAAATTCTCCTCGCCCACGCAGGCGCGCATCTCCACATTGGCGCCGTCCAGGGTCCCGATGGTCACGGCGCCGTTGATGCCGAATTTCATGTTGCCGGTGCCCGAGGCCTCCTTGCCGGCCAGGGAAATCTGCTGGGAGAGATCCGCCGCCGGGTAGATGACCTGCCCGCTGCGGACGTTGAAGTTGGGGACGAAGGCCACGCGCAGCCGGCCAGCCACGGCGGGGTCTGTGTTGACCACCTCGGCCACGCGGTTGACGAGCAGGATGATCTGCTTGGCCAGGTAGTATGCCGGCGCGGCCTTGCCGCCGAAAATCACGGCCCGGGGCACGAAGTCCATGCCCGGGTTGCGGCGCAGGCGGTTGTACAGGGCGATGACCCGCAGCACGTTCAGGTGCTGGCGCTTGTATTCGTGGATGCGCTTGACCTGCACGTCAAAGAGCGCCGCAGGATCCAGCTCCACCCGCAGGATGGTTTTGGCCAGATGCGTCAGCCGCTGCTTGTTGGTCAGCTTGGCCGCCTGCCATTGGGCCTGGAAGTCGGGGTCATCGGCGAATTCCTCCAGGCGGATGATTTCTTCCTCAAAATGATCCTGCCACCGCGTGCCGATGCGGTTGGAAATGCAGGCCGCCAGGGCCGGGTTGCACAGGGCCAGCCAGCGCCGCGGGGTGACGCCGTTGGTGACGTTGGTGAACTTTTCCGGGAAGAAGGCCGCCAGATCGCCCAGCACGTCGCGCTTGAGCAGCTCGGAATGCAGGGCGGCCACACCGTTCACGGCCTTGCTGCCCACGGTGGCCAGGTGGGCCATGCGCACGAAGCGGGGGCTGGTTTCATCGATGAGGGAAAGCCGGCGGGCAAGGTCGGGGTCTTCGGGATGCGCAGCCGTCACGGACTCCAGGAAGCGGCGGTTGATTTCGTAGACGATTTCCAGATGCCGGGGCAGCACCTCGGCAAAGAGCGGCAGGGGCCACTTTTCCAGGGCTTCGGGCAGCAGGGTGTGGTTGGTGTAGGCAAAGGTCTGGGTGGTCACGCTCCAGGCGGTGTCCCAGTCCATGCCGTGCACGTCCACCAGCAGGCGCATGAGCTCGGCCACAGCCACGGCGGGGTGGGTATCGTTGAGCTGGATGGCGAAGGTGGTGTGGAAGGTCTCCAGCGGTTTGCCCAGGCTGTGGTGAATGTGCAGCATGTCCTGCAGGGAGGCGGAGACGAACAGATACTGCTGCCCCAGCCGCAGTTGCTTGCCCTGGTAGGGGTCGTCGTTGGGGTAGAGGACCTTGGTGATGGTTTCGGAAAAAATCTTGTCGTGGACCGAGGAAAAATACTCGCCGGCATTGAAGGTGCTGAAGTCGAAGGCCTCCACGGCCTCGGCCCGCCACAGGCGCAGCAGGTTGCAATGCGTGCCGCCATGGCCAACCACCGGGATATCGTGGGCGCAGGCGGTCACGGTTTTGGCCGGTGTCCACTGCACGCGCAGGGTGCCGTCGGGGGCGGTTTCCATGTGCGTCTTGCCGCCCAGGCGCACCTCGTATTGCTGGCCGCCCCGGGGCAGTTCCCAGGGGAACGGCCGGCGCAGCCACTTGTCCGCCAGCTCCACCTGTGCGCCGTCCTCGATGGCCTGGCGAAACATGCCGAATTCGTAGCGGATGCCGTACCCGATGGCCGGTACGCCCAGGGTGGCCAGGGAATCCATGAAGCAGGCAGCCAACCGGCCCAGGCCGCCGTTGCCCAGCCCCGGTTCAGGCTCGTGGAAGACGATGGCGTCCAGATCCTGCCCCAGGCTGGCCAGCGCCTCGCGCATGGGCTCGGTGATGCCCAGGGCCAGCATGTTGGCTCCCAGTTGCGGACCGATGAGAAATTCCGCGGAAAGATACGCCACGCAGCGCACATCCCCGTCGGCCGCAATGCGTTCAATCCCCTGCACCCAGGCCTTGAGCATGCGATCGCGCACGGTGTAGGCCACGGCGGTGTACCAGTCCCCCCGCGCGGCGTTTTCCTGGGCATGGCCGGTGGCATAAAACAGGTTGTCCAGCACGGCCTTGCGCAGGCCTTCCCTGGAACAGTCCGTGCGCGGATCAGGCGAGGCGGCGGTGCGGCGTTTGGCGGCCATACGGGCTCCTTGTGCGAGGCTGACAGGTGGCAGGGCGGAATACAGCGGGACACACTATGCGGATTGCCGCATCATATACCACCCCTGGCCGGGCTGTGTAAAGGGAAGCACTGTTTTTTTGCAGAAAAAAACATGCTACGGCAACGGCTTGCGTTCATCCAGCATTGTTCGTATGAGGGAATTGCGTCACGGCAGACGCGCGATTCCCTCACCATACAAGCAGGCAGGGCGGCATGGAGCGGATTATGGTGGACGTCGTCAAGAGCGAGCAGGACTACGCCTTGCATCTGGACGGCCGTGTGGCCGTCACCCCTGGAGGGCGAGCGCTGCGATCCCCGAGTCTCCGGCTCATGGAGTTGCTGGTGCGGGACGCCTGCGAGTCCGCCCCGGATCGCCTTGCCGCGCAATCGCTGCTGGAAACCCAGCTGGACGAGGCCGAGCCGGCTCCTGCGGTCCTGCGGCAGGCCCTGCTCCAGGCGCTGACACTGGATCCCCTGGTGGCGCGAAAGTTTCCGGGCCAGACCGCGGCGGCGTCGGCCGGCGTCTGGCTGGAGGATGATGTGCCGCCCATGTTCCTCCAGTATGGCGGCCTGGTGGAGGCCTTCGCCAAGGCCGTGGCCTATCTGCTGGAGCATGGCCTGGCCGAATACCCCGCCGTGCAGCAGGATTTTGTGCATTTTTCAAATGCCCTGGCCGCTGTGCTGGAGGGGATGTCTCCGGCCTGGCTGGCCGCCCTGGCCCGGCTGCAGGCGCGGCATGCCGTGGGGCTGGTGTTGCCCCTGCTCCTGGTGACGGATTCCCTCTCTCCTTCGGAATATGCCGCCCTTGCCGTCAGCCAGGGCACATGCACGGCAGCGGCGGCCATGCAGCGGTATCAGATCCTGCGGCAGGACGCCTGGACCGTGCGCGAGTTCCTGCACACGGCCCCGGTCCTGCAGCGGCCGTCCCTGCGGGCGCTCATTGCCCGGGGCGAGAGTTATCATCTGGAATTCAAGTCCACCCTGCGTTGCAACCTCCACACGGGCAAGCACGATGCCGCCATCACCCATGCGGCCCTCAAGAGCCTGGCCGGGTTCCTGAACTCCGGCGGCGGCGTGCTGCTGCTGGGCGTGCGCGATGACGGCTCCATCCAGGGCATCGAGGCCGACGGCTTCCCCAACCTGGACCGCTTTGGCCTGCACTTCTGGCAGACCGTGGAAGCCGGGCTGGGTGGCGGCGTCTGCCCCTTCGTGGAGACGCACTTCGAGTCCCTGGATGGTGGCACAGTGTGCATGGTCAGCTGCATGGAAAGCCCCCGCCCGGTGTTCCTGCACGCCAAGTCCGGCGAGGACGAGTTCTACATCCGCGTGGGCGGTTCCAGCCGCAGGCTGGGTGTGCGGGATGCCCTGGAATACATCTCCCTGCACTTCAAGAAAGACTGACGCAGCCTTGGCCGCAGGGGTGTGGGATCTCAGGCCGGGCCTTCCCTAACAGGCGTGGGCGTGGTATGGGTTACTGTATCCAACCGGCATCATCCATACACGTCCGGCATGATCTGCTCCGGTTGCACCAACCGATTCAACCTGCAACGGGGGGTGTCTTATGCGCGTGTCCATTGCCATGCGACTGGCGATCCTTGGCCTGTATATTGGTCTGGCGGTGTGTTTTCTGGTGGGGGACGTGTATTACACCAGCACCAGGGTCTCCGCCTCCACGCAGGTCAGCGCCATGCGCCTGGAGCAGCTGGACGCGGTGCAGGAGATGCGCACCGGGCTGTTGCAGATGACGCTGGCGGCCATGGACGCCATTGTGGACAAGCATGAGGGAGACATCGCGCCCGAACGCATGCAGGCCATCACCAGCGCAGCCGACCACCTCACGCGCAGCCAGACGCTGCTGCAACAGATTGCGGATACCCAGGAAGAACGCCGCGCCGTGCGCGAGTTTGGCGAGCACCTGCCGGCGCTCATTCAGGGCGTCACGGTGGAACTGCCGGCCACTATCCGCACCCATGGCCGCAGCACGGACGCTGCCGCCGCGGAGGCCTTCGAGCGCATCGACGATGTGGTGGACGATCATGCCGATGCCGTTCTGGAATGCCTCGACACCATCGCCGATTCCATCCGCCAGGAGCTCACTGCCGCCAGCGCCGCGCTGGAGGCGGATGTTGCCGCCGCCGTGTCCACCAGCATGTGGGTGGGCGGGGGCGTGCTGCTCACGGTGGGGTTGTTTTTCACCATCATTGCCCGCAGCATCCTCACGCCCTTGCAGGCCACGCTGGAGTTTGCCCAGGCCGTGGCCGGCGGTGATCTGGATCGCCAGATCACGGTGCGTTCCAGTGACGAAACAGGCCGCCTTGCCGAGGCCTTGCGCGTCATGGTGGCCAGCCTCAAGCAGTCCCTGCAGCAGGCCACACAACAGGGCGAGGAAGCCCGCCTCGCCGCCCGGGCCGCCTCGGAGGCCACACAGCAGGCCGAGCAGGCCCGTCAGGAAGCGGAACGCGCCATGGCCAAGGGCATGCTGCAGGCGGCGGACAGGCTGGAGGAGGTGGTGGGCATCGTCTCCTCGGCATCGGAAGAACTGGCCGCCCAGGTGGAGGAGTCCAGCCAGGGGGCCGCGCAGCAATCCCATCGCATCACCGAAGCCGCCACCGCCATGGAGGAGATGAATGCCACCGTGCTGGAAGTGGCCCGGAGCGCCTCCGTGGCCGCAGACAGCGCCGATGCCGCCCGCCGCAAGGCCGTGGAAGGGGCCGAGGTGGTAAGCCGCGTGGTGGCCGGGGTGACGGAAGTGAGCGCCCATTCCCAGCACCTGAAGACGGACATGGCCGACCTGGGCCAAAAGGCCGAGGGCATCGGCCAGGTGTTGGGCGTTATTTCGGATATTGCGGACCAGACCAACCTGCTGGCCTTGAACGCCGCCATTGAGGCAGCNCTTTGCCGTGGTGGCCGACGAAGTGCGCAAGCTGGCCGAAAAAACCATGCAGGCCACCCGCGAGGTGGATACGGCCATTCGCGGCATCCAGCAGGGGGCATCCACCAACATCGCCAACGTGGAAAAGGCTGCCGCCACCATTGCTGCGGCCACTGGTCTGGCAGACGCCTCCGGCCGGGCGCTCAAGGAAATTGTGGCGTTGGTGGATCAGACCACGGATCAGGTGCGCTCCATCGCCACCGCTTCGGAGGAACAGTCTGCCGCCAGCGAAGAGATCGCCCGAAACATCGAAGCCGTGCAGCGCCTCTCGTCGGAGGCCTCGGATTCCATGCAGCAGAGCGCCCAGGCCGTGAGCGAGCTGGCGTCCCAGGGGCAGCGGTTGCGCAGGCTTGTGGATGACCTCAAGACCGAGACTGGCCGGCGTTGAGAAAACGCGCGTGTCCCTCTTGCCGGGTCAGTCACGCGATGGCTGCGTGCGGATGTAGTGCAGGCACTCTTCGCCCGGCAGTGGCCGGCTGAACAGGTACCCCTGGAAAATGGAGCAGCCAAGCGCCAGAAAGCGTTCAAGCTGGGTGTGCTGTTCCACACCTTCCACCACGGTGGAGATGCCCATGGCCTGGCCAAGCTCCACGATGCTGCGGACGATATGTTCGTTGACGCTGGCGCCGTAGTCGAGGGTCAGGGAACGGTCTATTTTGATGGTATCCACAGGAAATGCCCGCAAATATCGAAGCGAGGCATGCCCCATGCCGAAATCGTCAATGGCCACGCGCACGCCCTGTCCCTGCAATGTCTTCAGCGCCTCCAGGATGTGGGGGTTTGGCTCAAGCACCGAGGATTCGGTGATTTCAAGCTCCAGCAGATGTGACGCGAGGCCCGCGTCTGTCAGCACTGCCAGGACATTTTCTGGAAAATGCGGATGCAGGAGCTGGCGCGGGGACACATTGACGGAGATGCGCAGATCGTCCGGCACCCTGTCCACCCAGGCGGCGCGCAGGGCGCAGGCGTCGGCGAGCACTTGCAGGCCGAGTTTATCGATGAAGCCGGCGTCTTCAGCCAGAGCGATGATGACGGGCGGGGCGATGAACCCGTACACAGGATGTCGCCAGCGGATCAAGGCTTCCACGCCGGTGATGCGATGGAGCGTCCCGTGCAGCTGGGGCTGGTAGACAAGAAAAAGCTGGTCATGCCTGTCCAGGGTTGCGGCCAGATCGTTGGCCAGCGCCTTGGCCAGGCGGCCTGCTTCGCCGGGCAAATCCAGACATTTTCGCCCCCCAGGACCAATGTGGCAGCAGGCCGCAGCCTGCTGCAAGGCACTGAGCACGCGCTTGCCCCGGCGTTCCTGCATGGTGTCTGCCAGTCGCACAAAAGGAAGGTACATGGAGACGCCGACGGCCAGATTTACCACCTGCATGGCCACACCAGCCAGCGAGTGCGTGGCCGCGTACCCGCTCACAAGGGCGGGCGTGGTCCAGAATGCTTCGCCGGCGGTGCGGGGGACAAGCTCCAGAACCGTGGCCAGGTAGGCCGTTACGGTCTGCAGCAGGGGAGCACACAGAAACGGGATGCAATAGACAGGATTGAACACCAGCGGGATGCCGAACAGCAAAGGTTCATTGACATTGCATAGGGCGGGCAGCAGGGCGAACCGGCACAATTTGCGGCTGCCGGTGTCTCGGCTGCCAAGGAATATGGCAATGATCAGGCACAGCGTGGAGCCGGACCCACCCATGCGGGTGAAGGCGTCGAAGAATGGCTTGGTGAAGATGAACACGGGGGCTGCGCCGTCGTGCCACGCGGCGATGTTGGCCTGGGCTGCCGGCACGAGGATGTGTTCTTCCACGCCGGAGAGCATGTGCGGTCCGTGCATGCCCACAAGCCACAGCAGTTGCGTGATGCCCGTATACGCCAAGCCGAACCCCAGGGTGTCCGAAGCCTGGGCAAAGGGCGCAAGCAACAGGGCGCGCACTGCCTCATCCACATCGGGAATCCCTATGAAGTTCAGCAGGATTCGCGCCACGCCGAAAATAAAAATGGCGGCAATGCCGGCCGGCATCACCGTCAGGACATCGCGCACCACGGGGTCGTGCCCCACCGTGGTCATGGGAAGCTGCAGCGCGCGAAGCCTGGAGAGGCGCAGGAACAGGGTGCTGCCGGCAATGCTGACAGCCAGCGACAACAAAAAACTGCGGTTGATATAAAAGATGTTTTCCCACTCGGCAGGTTCCCGGGGGGCGATGAGCACGAACGCGCACGACATGACCACCACGATGGCCAGGGAGGGACTGACAAACGGGCCGATCCGCTGTTGATTGTGCAGCATGGCCATGCTGCCGGTAAATGCGCACAAAAGGGCCAGGGCAGCGATGCCGAAGGTGCCGCTTACCAGCGTATCCCACAGGGTGCTCCACGAAGGGCCGAGCGTACTCTCCAGCAGTTCGCCAAGCCCGAACGGGGCGTTTTGGAACATGAGCCCCAGAGAACCCACCAGGATCAAGGGAAGCACCAGCGACAACCCCCGCTGCACCACCAGCAGCAAGGGACGGTTCTCATGGGCATCAGCAAATTCGATGGCCCGGAGAAGCAATCGACCCGCTTTGTTCATGTCGGCCTGCAGTTTCCATCGTATAGAGCAAATTCCTGCTGTGACGGCCTTGCATAGCCCACGGGTATAAAAATAGAAAGTGAAATCCTGATCCGGGGTTATCTGTTGGCGTTTTCCCGGTGTTCCAGGGCAGCATGCAAGGCGGCGTGGAGTTCCTGGAAGGTGACGGGCTTGGAGAGGAAGCTATCCATGCCGGCATCCAGGAACTGCTGCTTGTCTTCGGGCATGGCATAGGCCGTGAGGGCGATGATGCAGCAGGCGCGCACGCGGGGGTCTTCGTCGGCGCGCAGCATGCGTGTGGCGTCCAGGCCGTTGAGGCGTGGCATTTGGATGTCCATGAACACGGCGTCGTAGGGCGTGCTGCGCACCTGCTCCACGGCTTCCAGGCCGTCTGTGGCCTCGTCCACGGTGCAGCCGGATTTCTTGAGCATGGTGGTCATGAACAGCCGGCTCACGCTGTTGTCCTCCACCACCAGCACGTGCAGGCCCTGGGTGCCAAGCTGGTTGGGGTCCATGACCGGTGGCAGGGGGGCGTGTTCCGTGGGGCTGACCTGGCAGGGCAGGTCCAGCGTGAACAGGCTGCCCCGGCCCGGGACGCTTTCCAGCCGGATGCCTCCGCCCATGAGTTCGGCCAGCCGCTGGGAGATGGACAGCCCCAGCCCCGTGCCCTGGCTGGAGCGGGTGAGATTCTGTTCCACCTGATAAAAGGTCTTGAAGATGGCCTCGTGCTGGGACGCATGAATGCCGATGCCGGTATCTTGCACTGCCACGCGCAGCCGGGGCGTCTCCCCTCCGTCTGCGGTGTGCACGTGCACCTCTATCTGCCCGGTTTCGGTGAATTTGAGGGCGTTGTTCATCAGGTTGTTGAGGATCTGGGAGATCCGCTTGCCGTCCACCTGGATGGCGGTGGGCACGTCGTCGTCGATCCGGCAGCGCAGGGCCAGGCCCTTGCGCTCGGCCTCGGGCTGGTGCATGGCCATGAGCCGGTGCAAAATCTCGCGCACACTGGTCTTTGAGGGACGGATTTTGATCTGGTTGGACTCGATTTGCGAGATGTCCATCAGATCGTCGATGATGGACTGCAGATGGCGCGAGGCCTCAATGATCATGTTCGCCTGTTCCTGCAGCTCCTGCTCCAGGGTGCTGATCTGCACCAGCTGGGCCATGCCCATGATGCCGTTCAGGGGCGTGCGCAGCTCGTGGCTCATATTGGCCAGAAAGGCGGTCTTGGCCCGGTTGGCTTCCTCGGCCAGGGCGCGGGCCTCCTCCAGGCGGCGCTCCATCTGCGCCCGCTCGGTGATGTCCAGAAACGCACCCACGGCGCCCGTCACGCGGCCGTCGCGGTCCAGGAGGGGCACGGCATTGCCCATGATATGCCGCACCTCGCCGTCCTCGAACACGATGTCCAGCTCCTCCTCATGCAGGGACAGACCCAGCAGGGCGGCCTGTTGCATGGGCAGCTCGTGGGGGAGCAGCTCCCGGCCATCCTTGAAGACCTGGAAGTGCACGGGCGGATTGTATAAGGCAGACTTGGACGGGTTGGCTCCCGGCGCCACCCGCAACAGCTCCAGCGCGGCCCGGCTGCCCTCCATGGTGGCGCACTGCGGATCGTGGGCGATCCACACCGCGGCCGGCACGTGATCCATGACCGCCTGCAGTTGTTTTTCGCGGTGGATGCGCTCCGAGAGATCCATGCCCGCGGTGAGAATGTGCGGCTTGCCCTCCAGCTCGATGAGTTCCGCAGAAATGATGGTGGAGAGGATGGTCCCCTGCCGGGTGCCGATGCGTAGTTCCTGCTGGGTGAGGGAGCCGCAGGCCTTGAGGGCCCGCACGAAGGTTTCGCGCTCTTCGACAGACGGCAGGATGCCCATGGCCAGGGAGGTGCGGCCGATGAGGTCGTGCCGGGAATGGCCGGTCATGGCGCACAGGGCGTCGTTGACCTCCACGATGCGCCCCTCTTCCAGCGTGGAAATGAGCATGAAGGCCGGACTGGCGCGGAAGGATTTCTTGAAACGGTCCAGGGATTCGGCGAACTCGCGCTGGATGCGCCGTTGTTCCGTCACCAGCTGCGTCATAACCATGCCGGCGATGACTGCGCCGGCGTCGCTGCGCACGGGCAGCACCCACACATCGAATATCTGGCCGCGAAACTCGGCGTCCTGGCGGGAGCCTTCCCCGGCCAGCGCCTGGCGGTATACGGGCTCCAGCGCTTCCACCACGCCGTCGGCCTGCAGGTCGTACAGGGTCTTGCCTTCCAGGTCGCTGCTGGCAATGCCCATGATGTGCATGGCTTCCCCGGCGGCCACCAGATAGCGCAGGTCCTGATCAAAGAGCAGCACGGAGCCGTTGGGGAAGTGGTCCAGCAGGGTGCGCAGCTGGGCGGACCGTTCCGCCAGCTGGGTGGTGCGTTCCGCCACAAGGCGTTCCAGCTCGTCACGATGGCTGCGCAGCTCGTCCTCCATGCGCTGCCGTTCGGTGATGTCCACAAAGGTCAGCACCAGGCCGTCCATCTCGCCCGCAGTGCTGCAGTAGGGGAACATGCGGGAAAGATAGGTGCGGCGCTCGGCGTCTGCACTATTGTCCGAATGCACCAGGCACTCCATACGCTGCCGGGTTTCCTGCACTGTCGCGGCCATGGCCGGCACATCCAGCCCCTGGAGGCGGTTGGCGAAGTGCTCCAGCGGCCGGCCCACATCGCTTTCCAGCACATGAAACATGGCGCTGGCCGCGGGCGTGAACTGCCGGATGATCAACTGGCAATCCAGAAACACGGTGGCAATGTCCGTGGCCCGGAGCAGGTTTTCCATGTCGCTCTTGGAACGGTCCAGGGCCTGGATGTTGGCCTGCAGCTCGGTGTTGACGGACGTCAGCTCCTCGTTGAGGGCCTGCAGCTCTTCCTGAGAGGTTTCCAGTTCCTCGTTGGAGGACTGCAGTTCCTCGTTCATGGAGAGCAGTTCTTCGTTGGACGCCATGAGCTCCTGATTGGACGCCTCCAGATCCTGCACGGCCAGCCGCAGCTGCTCGCCGGTGATGCGCAATTCCTCTTCCAGACGAGTAATGAGTTCGTCGTGGGCCTCGCAGCAGGCGGACTCGAAGTCTACGCCAGATTCGCGCGTGTTCGTCGGGCGCAGACGCTCCACAAAGGCCACCAGCAGACAGGATTCCTGGCAGTATTCTTCCTGCATGGGGTGCACCTGCACCTCCACCACCGTCTGCGGCCGGTCTGACAGGCTGATGCCGTGCGCCACCACCAGCGTCTTCTGCCGGCGGGCCTGGCGCAAGGCATTGCGCAGGGGCAGCCGCAACGGGGGGCGCACCAGACGCACCGCCTCGTTGGAAAAGCGGCCCTGGGGGAGCTCCAGGAAGGGGGACAGATCTCCCTCCATGTGCAGGATGGTGTCGCGTTCGTCCACCAGCAGGCTGGGCGGGGCAAAGGTCTTGAGCAGTGCTTGCTGGAACAGCTGGGGGACGTCCGGCCGCGGCGGCGCGGCGGCAAGTTTTTTGAAGGTGCTTTCGTCCAGGGGAGCGCTTTTGAGCATGAAGGGATATTCCGCCGTCGGGGTGGGGACTTCCCGCCGGCGATAAATCTTCCATTTGGCATGCACCGGCTCGAAGAGCCGGGCGTGTTCGCCCAGGCTTTCCGCCACGCCCAGCACCAGATGCCCGCCGCTACGCAGGGAGTGATGGAACAGGGGCAGCAGCATGCCCTGGGCCTGCGGCGTCAGATAGATGAGCAGGTTGCGGCAGCTGATGAGATCAAGCCGGGAGAAGGGGGGCGTGGCGAAGAGATCGTGCCGGGCAAAAACGATCATCTTGCGCAGGATGGAGCTGACGGCGTAGTCGCCGTTCTGGAACAGGAAATAGCGGTGCAGCAGCGTGCCGGGCAGGTCGTTCACGGTGCTTTGCGGGTATACCCCGGTCCGGGCCCTGGCGATGGCCGCGTCATCCATGTCCGTGGCAAACATGGAGATTTTCTTGCGCACGGCGTGGCGGCGCATGTATTCCTGCAACAGGATGGCAATGCTGTACGCCTCTTCGCCGGAGGCGCAGCCGGGAACCCAGATGCGCAGGTCTTCCGTTTCCTTGCCCGGGGCGAACAGCTCGGGCAGCACGTCCTGTTCCAATGCGGCGAAGACGTCCGCATCGCGAAAAAAGCTGGTGACGCTGACGGACAACTCCCGCGCCAGGGCCATGGCTTCCTCAAGCTCTTGGTCCAGCAGGTCACGGTATTCGACCAGGCTGTTCACATCCCGCAGGCGCATGCGTTTGTCGATGCGGCGCAGCAGGGTGGTGCGTTTGTAGTTGGTGAAGGCCAGGCCGGTGGATTGTTCCAGCCGGATGAGCATGGGAGAGAGCACCGTATCCAGGGAAGGATCGGGCGGGGAGGCCTCTGCGGACGAGGCCGCTGCAGCTTCCAGCGAGGTCGGCGTGGTGCGGCGCAGCAGGGCCATGAGCCGTTCCGCCAGCTGGGCCGGAGGCAGCACCACATCTGCCGCCCCGGCAGCCAGGGCCGAAAGGGGCATGCTGTCGAAGCGGGCCGTGGCCGGCTCCTGCACCATGGCAATGCCGCCAGCCACGCCGATTTCCTTCAGGCCCACGGCGCCGTCGTTGCCGGCTCCGGAAAACACGACGCCCACGGCGGCATCCTTGCAGTCACGGGCCAGGGAGGCGAAGTAGTCGTCGATGGGGTGCCGCATGTTGCGCCGCACTGGCGTGCGAGTCAGCTGCAACACGCCGTTTTCCTGGGTCAGCAGCGAGTTGGGCGGGATGACGTAAATGTGGTTCGCCGCAACGGGCATGCCGTCTTCGGCCTGCAGCGCCTGCAGATGGGTGTGGCGGGTCAGCAGTTCCGCCAGCAGCGGCTTGTGATGCGGATCCAGATGCATCACCAGCACAAAGGCGCAGCCGGGGGCCTCGGGAATGTGCTGAAAGAACTCCTCCAGCGCCTCCAGCCCTCCGGCGGAAGCGCCAAGCCCCACGATGCGGCAGGCCGTGGTGCGGTCGGCCATGGTGCAACAGGCAGGCGTGGTCAAGATTGCAACATCCCCTATGCTTGCTGCCCCGGCAATTGCTGGCAGCGTGCGATGAATGGAAGACATGCTATCCTGAGTGTACGAAAAAATCTATGGGGCTCTGGATCGTGTCGCGCATGGATTGGTGTTTTGGCGGTATATGGCGGGCCATCATGCGCCGCGGCGATACATGAAGAACGCCACAGGCACCACCACCAGGGTGAAGGCCGTGGACGCCGCCAGTCCGAAAATGAGCGCCCAGGCCAGGCCGGAGAAGATGGGATCCAGGGTGATGGGCCACGCGCCCAGGGCTGTGGTCAGGGCGGTGAGCACAATGGGCCGGAAGCGCACGGCGCCGCTTTCCAGGATGGCTTCGCGCAATGCCAGACCCTGGCGCAAGGAATCTTCAATAAACTCAAGCAGCACAACACTGTTGCGGATGACGATGCCCCCCAGGGCAATCATGCCGATCATGGACGTGGCCGTGAAGAAGATGTTGGTGGAGAAGCCGCCCACCTCCTGGGTGAAAAAGGCGTTCAGCATCCAGAACCCTGGCAGGATGCCCAGCAGGGTCAGGGGAATGGCCGTCATGATCAGCAGAGGGAGGGAGAATGAATTGGTCTGCAGAATCAGCAAGATGTAGATCCCCAGCAGCGCCGCGCCAAAGGCCAGGCCCAGGTCGCGGAACACCTGCAGGGTAATCTGCCATTCGCCCTCGCTGGCAAAGTCCACCTGCACTCCCGGCGGCAGGGGGGATTGCCGCAGGGCTGCCTGCAGATCCAGGATCGCTTCGCCGGGGGCGCGGCCGGCCATTTCGGCATACACCCACACCACCCGTTCCAGATTTTTGTGCAGGATGGGCTGATCCTCGGGCAATGTCTCGAAGCGGCCCAGCTCGCCCAGGGACACCACCGCGCCGGAGCTTGCCCGCACGGGCAGGCTGGTCAGGCTGGCCAGACTGGCGCGCTGCCACCGGGGCAGCATCACCTGCACGGCGAGGGGCTGGCGTTCCTCGGCCAAGTGCACCGCGGCGGCCGTGGTCCCGCCCACGGCGGTGCGCAGGGTCTCGGTGATGGCGGCGGAGGTGACGCCGTGCAGGGCGGCCTTCTGCTTGTCGATGACGAAATTGCGGCGCACCGTGGCGTCCAGGAAGCTGGCGTCCACGTCCGTCACGCCGGGTTCGGCGCGCATGAGGCCCATGAGCTCGCCGGCAGCGGCGATGAGCGTCTCATAGCTGGTCTGCGGCGTGCCGGTGACGGCTGCCGCCACCGTGGCCAGCACCGGCGGACCAGGGGGGGATTCCACCAGCTTGAGCGCCGCGCCGTGGCTGGCGGCCAGCTGTTCCAGGGGCCGTCGGATCCTGAGGGCCAGGGCGTGGCTTTGCATGGGCCGCTGGTCCTTGGAGGACAGGCGGATGCGGATGTCGGCCTGATGGGGTTGATCGCGCAGATAGTATTGCCGCACCAAGCCGTTGAAGTCGATGGGCGAGGCCGTGCCGGCGTAGGTGGTCCAGGCTTCGATTTCCGGCACGCCGGCCAGGAAGTCCTCGAAGTCCCGCAGGGCGCGGTCCGTGGTTTCCAGACTCGTGCCTTCGGGAAAATCCAGCACCAGCTGCAGTTCGTCCTTGTTGTCGAAGGGCAGCATCTTCAGAGGCACCAGACGGAAGGCGGCCAGGGCCAGACTTGCGATCAACAGCAGGCCGATGCCGCCAAACAGTGCCCAGCGTCGCCAGGCCGCGCCCAGCAGCGGGGCCATGAGGGCATGATATGTCCGACGAATCCAGGCTGGCGTGGCGTCCGATCCCGAATTTCCTTCCGTCGGGCGGGCAGGATCGCCGGGTGCGGGGGCCAGTCCCTTGAGCAGGTGATACGAGAGCCACGGCACCACCGTGAGGGCGGCCACGGTGGAAAAGATCACCGCCAGCGGCACATTGGCTGCCATGGGCGCCATGTACGGGCCCATCATGCCGGTGATGAACAGCATGGGCGCAAAGCTGATGATGATGGCCACCGTGGAGAGCAGCACCGGCGGCAACACCTCCCGCAGGGCGGCCAGGGTGGCCTCGAAGGGACGGCGCACCCCCTTGAGGATGTGGCGCTGGATGTTGTCCACATTGGTGATGGGATCGTCCACCACCAGCCCCAGGGACAGGATGAGGGCAAAGAGCGTCACGCGGTTGATGCTGTACCCCAGGAGCATGGAGCAGAACAGGGCGAAGGAGAAGCTCACCGGCACGCTCACGGCCACCACCAGGGCCTCTCGCCGGCCCATGGTCACGGCCAGCAGGGCCACCACCGTGCCGATGGCGAAGACCAGGGAGGCCAGCAGCTCATCCACCTTCTGCTGGGCAGTGCGGCCGTAATCGCGCATGATTTCCACGGCCACGTCGTCCGGCAACAAGGGGAGCAGGGCGCCCAGACGTTCGCGCAGCCGCTGGGCCACGGCCACGGCGTTGGCTCCCGGCTTCTTGGCGATGGCCAGGGTGACGGCCGGATGCGCCGCATCGCCATGAAAACCGGAGGTGCCCAGGCGGGAATAGGAGACGGGTTCGGCCGGACCTTCCACGATGGCGGCCACGTCCGAGAGGGTCACGGGCCGGCCCTCGCGCACGCCCACCACCAGTTGCCCCAGGTCGCCCGGCTGGAGGAGAAAGGCGTCCGCCGTGATGGAAAAGGTGGTGTTCTGCCGGGTGACGCTGCCGGCAGTCACGGCGGCGTCGGCGCTGCGCAGGGTCCGCAGCACGTCCTCAATGGTCACGCCGAAGCCGGCCAGGCGTTCGGCGGCCAGCTCCACCCGCACCTCCCTGGGCCGCCCGCCCACCAGAAAGAGTTTGCTCACGTCCTCTTCGGCAGCCAGGCGATGGAACAACTCCTCGGCCATGCGGCGCAGGGCGTGGTCGTCGTACCTGTCGGAGTGCAGGACCAGGACGAGGATGGGCACATCGTCGATTTCCCGCGGCTTGACCGACCAATCCATGACGACGCCCGGCACCAGATCCAGATTGGTCTGCACGGCGTTGTGCAGCTTGATGAGGGAGGCTTCGCGATCCTCCCCGACAAAAAACCGCACCGTGGCCATGGCCATGTCCCGCCGGGCCATGGCGTAGACGTGCTCCACGCCGCTGATCTGCCAGAGGATGCGTTCCAGCGGCGTCGTCACCAGACGCTCCACCTCCAGGGCCGAGGCCCCGGGCACGCGGACCATGATGTCCGCCATGGGCACCACGATCTGCGGCTCCTCCTCCCGCGGCGTCAGCAGCACGGCCGCCGCGCCCAGGCACAGGGCAAAGGCGATGAGCAGCGGCGCGCCGAGTCCGTGCAGAAAGGGAGCGGTGACGCGGCTCACAAAGCCGAAATCTTCGGCCGGGGGGGAGGGAGGCGTCTCGGGATGATGTTCAGCCATTGCCGTCGGCTCCGGTGCCATTCGCGTGGGTCGGGGTGTCGGCGAGGGGCAGGGCCAGGGACTCGGGCAGGGAAAGGGGCAGGGCCACCAGCTCCCCGCCCGTCAGGCCGGCGAGGATTTCCACATGCGTGGCGTTGGCCTGCCCTGTGGAAACGTACATGGTCCGCCAGGGGGCGGCTCCGTCTGTCGCCTTGGTGCGCACCATCTCCAGCTGGCCCACCCGGCGCACGGCCTGGTACGGCAGCAGCACGGCTTCGTGCCGGGCCACGGGGATGAGCAAACGGCCGAACATGCCGGGATGCACATTCAGGTTGGGGGGGATGACGGCCTTGACCACAAAGGTGCGGGTGGCAGGATCGGCGGATGGGTGCACCTCGTCCACCAGTCCCACGGTTTCCAGATCCAGGGCCGGGATGCGCACGGGCAGTTCCATGCCGGGCCGTATCTGGGCGATGAGCCCTTCGCGCACCTGGGCTTCCAGACGCAGGCTGGCTCCCGTGCGCATGGAAAGCAGGGATTTGCCCGGCGCAGCCAGCCCGCCAGGATCCACATGGCGGCGCAAGACCTCGCCGGCCTCGTGGGCCACAATGGTGGAATAGCTCAGATGGATGCGCGCCTCTTCCACGGCCTCCTGTGCCCTGGCCTGGGCAGATTGCGTCGCGGACAGACGCTTGCGGGCCTCCTCCAGCCCCGCCTGGGCGCGTAGATAGTCGGCCTCGGCCTGGTCCAGTTCGCTTTCAGCCACGGCCTTGCCGCCAAACAATGATTTGATGCGTCGATAGTGAGAGGTGGCGCGATCAAAGGAGGCCTGGGCCGCCTGCACGCCCTGGGAAGCCTGGGCCACGCTGGCGCTGGCGCCCTCGCGTTCCTCCTCGGCCTGGGCCAGACGGGAGGCCAGCTGGCGACTGTCCAGCACCGCCAGCACGTCGCCCTTGGCCACGGCATCCCCGGGGTTGACGCGCACCTCCATCACCCGGGCCGTCACCAGGGCCTCCACATCGGTTTCTTCACGGGGTTGCACCGCGCCCACGGCTTCGTACCAGTCCGTCACCAGCTGGCGGTGGGCCGTCACGGTGAGGGGGTGTTCCTCGGACAGGGGCGGTGCGGCGCGCGGGACGTCATCCCGGGGGGAGACGTCTTTGGATCCGCCAAACAGCATGCTGCCGGCGATCATCCCCGCGAGCAGCCCTACCAAAGGCCCGATGAACGGGCCGGCACTCTGGAACATGCGTCTTATCTGCACACGGCGCCTCGCTCTGATGGCAGTTTGGACATGCATACCCCGTCGCGGCGTCTCCCGCAAGAAAAAGCGCCCAATTGGGGAGCTTGCGGAAATGCCGGGGGCATATTATTGAGGCGCATAACATTTAGTACCCTAATTATTAGTTGCAAAAAGGTGATGCCATGATCCTGAAAGAGCTGCCCAGCTATCAGCATTTGCTCAAGAAGTCCGCCCAGTATCCGGAAATGGACCTGGAGGTGACCGAAGCCTACCTGCACGTGCTGCGCACGGGCTGCACCCTGCATCGCTGCGCCGAACGTCGCCTGGCCCGCAACGGCCTTTCATACGGCCGGTTTTTGGTCATGGCCCTGCTCAGCCAGGAGGAGTACCTGCCGGTGTGCCGGCTGGCCGAGCTTTCCAGCGTCTCGTATCCCACCATTTCTGCCCTGCTTTCGGGCATGGTGCGCGACGGGCTGGTGGAGCGCGTGCAGGACGAACAGGACCGCCGCGTGGTGCGCATTGCCCTCACGGCCGCCGGCCGCGCCATGCTCGACGAGATCATGCCCGGCATGTTCAGGCATCAGGCTGCTGTGCTGGCCGGATTGACGCGCGAGGAGCTGGCGACGCTTGTCGCCCTGCTGTCCAAGGTGCGCCTGGATGCAAACGAATGCACGGAGGAGTTTTGAACCACGCCGCTGCCGACCCTGGTGGTGTTGTCTGTCACAGAGTCCGCAGCAATGATTCAAGATGCGGCAGCGCCAAGAGCTTCCCTGCCCGTAAGAGTCCATGACGGGACACCTGCTGCGGCTTTGTGGCGCGAGTACGCCCCGCCCGGGAATTCTCCGGACGGGGCGTTTTGGTGTGGTGCAGGGGCAGGTTGGAGCAACGCATGGTTGACGCAATGATGCAGTATCCCGTAATCACAATAAAAAGTCTTTGGAAAGGGGGTTCGGGGGAAGAACCTTTCTTTAGAAAGGTTTTCCCCCGACAGCCTTGAAGCGTTCTATTGCGTCTTCGCCTTGACCGTGCGGCGGCGGGCGTGGAGGGTGGGTTCGGTGTAGCCGTTGGGCTGGGTGCGGCCCTGGAAGATCAGCGCCCTGGCGGCCTGGAAGGCGTCGCTGGCGTCAAGATCCGGGGCCATGGGCCGGTAGGCGGGGTCGTTGGCGTTCTGGGCGTCCACCACTGCGGCCATGCGACGCAGGGTTTCTTCCACCTGGGCCGGCGTGCACACGCCGTGATGCAGCCAGTTGGCCAGATACTGGCTGGAGATGCGCAGGGTGGCGCGGTCTTCCATCAGGCCGACATTGTTGATGTCCGGCACCTTGGAGCAGCCGATGCCCTGATCCACCCAGCGGACCACGTAGCCCAGGATGCCCTGGGCGTTGTTGTCCAGCTCGCGCTGAATCTGCTCGGGGGTGAGGTCCATGGTTTCCATGACCGGGATTTCCAGCAGCTCGTCCAGGCGGGCGCGGCGGGCGATGGCCAGTTGCCCCAGGAGTTCGCGTTGCCGGGCGGCCACGTCCACCAGATGATAATGCATGGCGTGCAGGGTGGCCGCCGTGGGGGAGGGCACCCAGGCCGTGTTGGCGCCGCTTTTGGGGTGGGCGATTTTGGTGGAGACCATCTCGGCCAGCCGATCCGGCTTGGCCCACATGCCTTTGCCGATCTGGGCCCGGCCGTGCATGCCGCAGAGCAGGCCCACATCCACGTTCCAGTCCTCGTAGGCGGCCATCCAGGCGGCGCCGCGCATGGCGTCCTTGGGCACCATGGGGCCGGCTTCCATGCTGGTGTGGATTTCGTCGCCGGTGCGGTCCAGGAATCCGGTGTTGATGAACACCACGCGGTCTTTCGCCTGGCGGATGCATTCCTTCAGATTCACCGTGGTCCGGCGTTCTTCGTCCATGATGCCGATTTTCAGGGCGCGCGCCGGCAGGCCCAGGGCCTCTTCCACGGCGGCGAAAATCTGGCAGGCGAAGGCCACCTCATCCGGCCCGTGCATTTTGGGCTTGACGATGTACACCGAGCCGGTGCGGCTGTTCACCACGCTGCCCAGGTGGTTGAGATCGTACAGGGCCAGCAGGCCGCAGACCATGGCGTCCAGCATGCCTTCGGGGATGTCCTGGCCGTCCAGGCGCACGGCGTCGGTGGTCATCAGGTGGCCCACGTTGCGCATGAGCAGCAGACTGCGGCCGGGCAGGGTCAGGGGGGTGCCGTCGGGGGCGGTGCAGGTGCGATCGGGCTGCAGGCGACGTTCCACCGTGGTGTCACCCTTGGGAACGCTGGCGGTCAGGTCGCCGCGCAGCAGGCCGCGGATGGCGGCGTAGGCCTGGGTCTTGTCCGGCCCGTCCACGCAGGCCACGGAATCCTCGCAATCCAGGATGGTGGTGATGGCCGCTTCCAGGACCACATCCTTGACCCCGGCCGGGCTGGCGCGGCCGATGGGGTGCGCGGGATCGATGCGCAACTCGCAGTGCAGGCCGTGGTTTTTGAGCAGGATCATGGACGCGGCGGGTGCGCCGAGGTGGCCTGCGAACTGGCCGGGGTCCTTGAGCATGGAGACCGTGCCGCCCTGCATGCGCACCAGCAGGGTGCCGTCCTCCACCCGGTAGGCCGCGGCCTGGGCGTGGGAGCCCGCGGCCAGGGGAAAGGCTTGGTCCAAAAAGATGTTTACATACCGGACCACGGCCGCGCCCCGGGCAGGGTTATACGCCGTGCCCTTTTCCTGGCCATTGTCTTCGGGGATGACGTCGGCCCCGTAGAGGGCATCGTACAGGCTGCCCCAGCGGGCGTTGGCGGCGTTCAGGGCGTAGCGCGGGATGGTCACCGGCACCACCAGCTGCGGCCCGGCGATGGTGGCGATTTCCGGGTCCACCTTGTCGGTTTCAATGGAGAAATCCGGCCCTTCCGGCGTCAGGTAGCCAATTTCTCCCAGGAAGCGGCGGTATGCTGCCGGATCAACGGGCTGCCCCTTCTGCGCCAGGTGCCAGGCGTCGATGCTGGCCTGCAGGGTGTCGCGGATCTCCAGCAGCTCACGGTTGCGCGGCCCCAGGGAGCGGACGAGATCGGCCAGGGAGGTCCAGAACCGGGCGGCGGGCACGCCCACGTCGGCACATACGTCTTCGATGAGGGCCGCCAGCGGGGTGGAGATGTCCAGGCCGTGGGCGGACGTGCGATCTGTCATGGAAGGCTCCTTTGTGGATGATGCGAATTGGACAGGCCCTGGAGCAGGGTAGCCCAATGCAGGGCCTTCGCACAAGGGAGCCGCCTGGGGGGTGAAATTTGGGCCCAGGCCGGTATGGGCCGGTGTGGCGTCACGCGCCTTCGGATTTCATGTTCTCGATGAGGGTTTTGAGGATCTGCGCCTGCCGGGCCAGTTCCGTGACGGCGGTGGCGCTCTGGCGCATGGCGTCCGCAGTTTCCGCGGCGATGCGGTTCACGCCTTCGATGCTGCGGTTGATCTCGTCGCTGGTGGCGGACTGCTGTTCCGCGGCCGTGGCGATGGAGCGGACCTGATCCGCGGCCAGATCCACCAGGGTGACAATCTGGGCCAGGGCCTCGCCCGACGTGTCCGCCAGGGCGGTCATGTCTTCGATGGCCTTGGCGGCCAGACCCACATTTTCGATGTTTGTGCGCGCGCCCTGCTGGATGCCGTGGATGGCCTGACCCACTTCCTTGGTGGCGGTCATGGTCTTTTCGGCCAGCTTGCGAACCTCGTCGGCCACCACGGCAAAGCCGCGGCCGGCGTCTCCGGCCCGGGCGGCCTCAATGGCGGCGTTCAGGGCGAGCAGGTTGGTCTGGTCCGCAATGTCCGAGATGACGCCCAGAATCTGCCCGATGCCCTCGGCCTGCGCGCCCAGGGCTTCCATGTCCCTGAGGGACTGCCTCGCATTGGCCTTGACCTGGCCGATGTGCGCCACCACCTGGCCCACCACGCGCGCGCCTTCCTCGGCCTTGCTGCGGGCCTTGAGGGAGGTGTCCGAGGCCTCGCCGGCGTTTCTGGCCACTTCCAGCACTGTGGCGTTCATCTGCTCCATGGCCGTGGCGGTCTCGCCCGCACGGGCGGATTGCTCGTCCGCGCCGGCGCTGGATTGTTCAATCTGCGCACTCAATTCTTCGGATGCCGAGGTCACGACTTCCACCACGTTTTCCAACTGTTGGGCGGCGTGGAGCATGCCTTCGGCCCGGGCGCGTTCGGCCTGGCATCTGGCGGCGTCGGCGTCGGCCGTGGCCTTGCAGGCAGCCTCGGTCTGGCGGGCGGCGTCTTGCGTTTTCTGGTCCGCCTCGGCGATCTTGGCCTTGAGATTGTCCACCATCTTGATGAAGACGCCGTACACGCCATGGCCGGCGGGAGGGTCGAAGCGCACGTCCAGGTTGCCGCCGGCCACCTCGTTGGCCACGGCGTGCAGATGACCGGGATCCACCCCAAGCTGGCCCAGCACGTTTCGGGTGAGCCAGAAGGCCAGCCCCGCCGCAAGGACCAGGGCCAGCGCCAGGGCGATGAGCACCAGCTGCTTGCCCTCAGTAAACGCCTCGCCGGCTGCCTTTGCGGAGGCGGCGCCACCGGCATTGTTGATTTCCGTCAATTTCTCAAGCACGGCCTGGGCGGTGCGCATGGCGGTCTGGGAGTCGCCGGAAACGAGCGCAGCCAGGCGATCGTACATGTTTTTTCTGGAGTATTCCATCACCTTGACGTTGATGGCCAGGTACTCGCGCCAGCGGTCTTGAAACTCCTGATACAGGGCGCGTTCTTCTGCAGAAGAGAGCAGGGTCTCGTAGTGCTGCATGGCCGTCGCCAGCTTCGCTCGGGCCTCCTCGATGCGGGCTTCGATGGCCTGCCGGCCCTTGTGATCCAGGGTGAGGGCGTGGAGCATCTCCAGCCTGCGGAACACGGAGGTCAGATCGCGGACTTCGGCAATGGCCTTGATGCTGGGCAGCCAATTTGCGGCAAGTTCGTGGCTGGCCGTATTGATGTTCCCCATCTCCCGGATGGAGAGCAAGCCCAGGCCGCATAGCAGCAGGATGAGCAGCGCAAAGCTGGATGCGAGCTTTGTGGCGAGTTTCATGGTGGCCCCCCGGTGTTAGACAATGCAGGTGGCGATTTTTACGCTGAAGTGTCTCGCAGTGTCAAATATCCACCCTGAAGAGTATCGTCATGTCCGGGAGACTTTCCCGTGTTGACGCAAGAAGTTCTCTTTCTTGATCGGTTAAATGGTATTTGGTTGCTGCTTCCTTGGGGCTGGTGGGCTGGATCAGGGGTGTCCGGAGGGTTTCGCCCTATATTTTCATGCCGCCGCGTGTGGTTGCGCCATGGGCAATGCGGATTATGGTAAACATTATTGTCAAAATCAATGTCGCGGTGGCGGCCGGCCAGGGGCCTGGCCGGCCACTTTTCTCCATGCCCCGGTTGTGGTAGGCTGGCGTAATGCCATTCGTGTCCCCCTCTTCTTTTCATGCCCTGGCGTTGTTTTCCGGCGGGCTGGATTCCGTGCTCGCCGCGCGACTGGTTCTGGCCCAGGGTCGGCGCGTCACCGGACTGCATTTCGTCAGTCCTTTTTTCGGCAAACCCCAGCTGCTGCCTGCCTGGCAGGAAATGTACGGCCTGGATCTCGTGCCCGTGGATGTGAGCGATGCCTATGTGCGTCTGCTGCTGGACGGGCCGGCCCACGGCTACGGCAAGAATCTTAATCCGTGCGTGGACTGCAAGATCCTCATGCTTGCCAGGGCCCGGCAGCTCCTGGCGGAATACGGCGCGCAGTGCATCGTTTCCGGCGAGGTGCTGGGGCAACGGCCCATGAGCCAGCGGCGCGATGCCCTGGACATCATCTCCCGCGAAGCCGGCGTGCGTGATCTGCTGGTGCGGCCTCTGTGCGCGCAAAAACTTGCCCCCACCCCGGTGGAGGAGGCCGGCATCCTGGATCGCGCCCGGCTCAGGGACTTCTGGGGCCGCGGCCGCAGCGGGCAGCTGACCCTGGCGCGGGAGCTCGGCATCACCAGCATCCCCACTCCGGCCGGGGGATGCCTGCTGGCGGAGAAGGAAAGCGTGCGTCGCTACTGGCCGGTGCTGCGCCGGGTGCCTGCGCCGTCGCCCGTGGATTTTCACATCGCCAATGCCGGCCGCCAGTTCTGGAACGGGCAGCACTGGCTGGCCATCGGCCGCAACCGGGAGGCCAACGAGCGGCTGGAGGCCCTGGCTGGTCCGCAGGATCTGGTGTTTACCCTGCGGGACATGCCCGGCCCCCTGGGCCTGGGCCGGCAGTGGCCGGGCCTGCGCTGGACAGCCGAAACCGTGCGCACGGCCGCGGCGGCGGTGTTGTCATTTTCCAGCAAGGTGAAGGAATTACGAAAAGAGGCGGCGGTGGTCGTGTGTGGCGCAGGCCATCAGGAAACCGTCATCGCCATGCCGCAGCCGCCGGAGTCCATCGGCTGGCTGGACCCGTCCTTTGCGGTGTTTCTGGAAGAAAAGCGCGCCCTGTGCAAGACCGCCGGCCAGGTGCTGGACGACTTTGGCTGATCCGTCGCTCCCTTTCTCCCTCTCCCCATTTTCGCAGACATCTGCTATCCTGAACCCGTGATCTCATTCCCCCGCCGCGATTCGGCTATTTTGCTGTCAGAGGATTGACAGTCGCCGTGCGCTGGTTACGGTGTGGAGTGCGATGGGCAATGACCCCGCAGCAGCGGAGGAGCACAGTGGAATACAAGGACTACTATCAGATTCTCGGCGTCTCCAAGACGGCTCCCAAAGAGGAGATCGCCAAGGCCTTCAAGAAGCTGGCCCGGCAGTACCATCCGGATCTCAACCCGGACAACAAGACCGCCGAGACCAAGTTCAAGGAAATCAACGAGGCCTACGAAGTTCTCAAGGACGAGGAAAAGCGCAAGCTCTACGACCGGCTGGGGCCAAACTGGCAGCACGGCCAGGATTTCCAGCCGCCTCCAGGTTTCGAGAACATGCACTTCGGGTTCCGCCCTGGTGGTGGCCCCGGTGGCCCCGGTGGAATGGGCGGCTTCACCAATATGAATGGTGGGGACTTCAGCGACTTTTTTGAAACGCTCTTCGGCGGGCCCGGCGGCATGGGCGGCAGCCGCACCTTCCGCAGCTCGGGAGATCCCTTCGGGCACAGCCGGCCCCGGCGCGGCGCGGATTCCGAAGCCACCCTGGAACTGACCATGGAAGAAGCCTGGCGCGGCGGCCCCAAGACCATCACCCTGCAGGAGCGCCTGCCCGGTCAGGCCCCGAGCATCAAGACCCTGCAGGTGAACATCCCCTCCGGCATCAAGGAAGGCGCGCGCATCCGCCTTGCCGGCCAGGGCAATCCCGGCACCCACGGCGCGCCGGCCGGCGATCTCTTTCTGAAGGTGGCCGTGCTGCCGCATCGGCAGTTCTATCTGGATGGCGTGAACGTGGTGCTGGATCTGCCCCTGGCTCCCTGGGAAGCCGCCCTGGGCGCGAAGGTCCCTGTGCCCACCCTGGACGGTTCCGTGGAACTGGCCGTGCCGGCAGGGGTGGACTCCGGCCGCAAGTTCCGGCTCAAGGGCCGGGGCCTGGGCGCCGGTGCGGAAAAGGGCGACCAGCTGGTCAAAATCCGCATCAAATCCCCCAAGCAGTTGAATGCGGAAGAACAGGCGCTGTGGGAACAATTGGCGCGCATGTCGCGGTTTGCACCGCGGGAGGAATAAGGGAGGCTCCGCATGGATATCGACCGTTTTGCCGGCGGCCCCCCCGCCAAGTCGCACCTGCTGGCCTGGGCCGAGTTCCTGGAAGCCACGGCCGTGCACCCCAGCCGCATCGGCGAGCTGGTGGATCTGGGCTGGATCTCTCCGCAACGCACCTCCTGCGGGGGCTATCTCTTTCCCCTGCGCGACGTGTACCGCATCCGCAAGCTGGAGCGACTGATGCTCGATTTTGAGATGTCCACCATTGCCGGCGTCATTGTGGTGGACCTGCTGGAACGCGTGGAGACTCTGGAATCCCGCATCCGCCACTTCGAAAAACTCAGCAATCTGCCGTAACGCCCGTTCGCGGGTTGGACACTTTTTGAAGGAGTCAAAAGAAGTATGGATTTGAACACCTTCACGCAAAAGTCTCAGGCTGTCCTGGCTGCAGCCCAGCAGGAGGCCGTGCGTCGCGGCCAGCAACAGGTGGATGTGGAGCATCTGCTCCATGCCCTGGCCACCCAGGAACAGGGGCTGGTGCCCCGGCTGCTGGAAAAGGCCGGGTTCGACCCTGCTGCCTACGTTGCCGCCGTGGAGGCGGAACTGAAGAAGCTGCCCAGCGTCTCCGGTCCCGGGGCGCAGCCGGGGCAGATTGGCATCACCGGCCGCTGCTCGCAGGTGCTGGTCAGGGCGCAGGACATCGCCAAGCGCATGCAGGACGAGTTCGTCAGTGTGGAGCATCTGTTCCTGGCCGTCCTGGAAGAAGGCCCCAATACCGGGGCCGGCCGCGTGCACAGGCAGTTCGCGCTGACGCCGGACAAGATCCTGGCCGTGCTCACCCAGGTGCGCGGCAACCAGCGTGTCACCTCGGACAACCCGGAAGCCTCCTACGAGGCCCTGTCCAAGTATGGCCGCGATCTGGTGGAAGATGCCCGCAAGGGCAAGCTGGACCCGGTGATCGGCCGCGACGAGGAGATTCGCCGCTGCGTGCGCATCCTTTCCCGTCGCACCAAGAACAACCCCGTGCTCATCGGGGAGGCCGGCGTGGGCAAGACGGCCATCGTGGAAGGTCTGGCCCACCGCATCCTCAAGGGCGACGTGCCCGAGGGGCTGAAGGACAAGACGCTCTTTGCCCTGGACATGGGCGCGCTCATCGCCGGAGCCAAGTACCGTGGCGAGTTCGAAGAGCGGCTCAAGGCCGTGCTCAAGGAAGTGGAGCAGAGCCAGGGGCGCATCATTCTGTTCATCGACGAGCTGCACACCATCGTCGGCGCGGGCAAGGCCGAGGGCGCCATGGACGCCGGCAACCTGCTCAAGCCCATGCTCGCCCGCGGGGAGTTGCACTGCATCGGCGCCACCACCCTGGACGAGTACCGCAAGCACATCGAAAAGGATCCCGCCCTGGAACGCCGCTTCCAGCCCGTGGTGGTGGATGAGCCGTCGGTGGAGGACGCCATCTCCATCCTGCGCGGCCTGCGGGAACGCTTCGAGGTGCACCACGGCGTGCGCATTGCCGACGCCTCCCTGGTGGAAGCCGCGGTGCTCTCGCATCGCTACATCACCGACCGCAACCTGCCGGACAAGGCCATCGATCTCATCGACGAAGCCGGGGCCATGATCCGCACGGAAATCGACTCCCTGCCCACGGAGCTGGACGCCATCAACCGCAAGATCATGCAGTTGGAGATCGAGCGCGAGGCCCTGCGCCGCGAAAAGGACGACGCCTCCCGTGACCGGCTGGGCAAGCTGGAAAAGGAACTGGCCGATCTCAAGGAAGACCAGACCGCCCTGATGACCCGTTGGGAGCACGAAAAGAGCGGCATCAACGACGTCCGCGGCGTCAAGGAGCAGATCGAAAAGACCCGCCGGGACATCGAGGAAGCCGAGCGCGTGTACGATCTCAACCGCGCCGCGGAACTCAAGTATTCCGTGTTGTTGAACCTGGAAAAGCAGCTCGCCCAGGCCGAGGGCAGAACCGGCGCGACCGAAGGCGCCTCCCGCCTGCTCAAGGAGGAGGTGACGCCGGACGACATCGCGTCCATCGTCGCCCGCTGGACGGGCATTCCCGTGTCCCGACTGTTGGAAGGCGAGCGCGAGAAGCTTTTGCGCCTGCCCGACGAGCTGCACGAACGGGTGATCGGCCAGGACGAAGCCGTGCAGGCCGTGGCGGACGCCGTGCTGCGCGCCCGGGCCGGACTCAAGGACCCGCATCGCCCCATCGGTTCCTTCCTCTTCCTGGGACCCACGGGCGTGGGCAAGACGGAACTCTGCAAGACCCTGGCTGAGGCCCTCTTCGACACCGAAGACAACATGGTGCGCCTGGACATGAGCGAGTACATGGAAAAGCACACCGTGGCCCGGCTCATCGGTGCGCCCCCTGGGTACATCGGTTATGAGGAAGGCGGCCAGCTCACGGAGGCCGTGCGCCGCAAGCCGTATTCCGTGGTGCTCTTCGACGAAATCGAAAAGGCGCATCACGACGTGTTCAACACGCTCCTGCAGATCCTGGACGACGGCCGCCTGACGGACAGCCAGGGCCGCACCGTGGACTTCAAGAACACCATCATCATCATGACGTCCAACATCGGCGCGCACCGCATGCTGGAGGGCATCGACGCCGTCGGGCAGTATCGCGAAGGCGTGCGCGAGGGCGTGCTGGGCGAGCTGCGCGGGCACTTCCGGCCGGAGTTTCTGAATCGCATCGACGAAATCGTGCTCTTCAAGCCGTTGCTGAAGGCCCAGATCAAGCGCATCATCGATCTGCAGCTCGGAGGCCTCAGGCGGCGGCTGGAGGATCGCAAGATCGCCATTGCCATGGACGAGGCGGCCAGGGATCTCATTGCCGATGCCGCCTACGACCCCATCTACGGCGCGCGGCCCCTCAAGCGCTTCCTCACCCAGCATGTGGAAACGCCCCTGGCCCGGGAACTCATCATGGGCAAGTGGAAGGACGGGGACCAGATTGACATCACGACGGCCGAAGACAAGCTCGTCTTCACCCACAAGGCCGAAGTCGTCGAATAGGGCATGTTAATTTTGAAGAAGGATGTTGCGAGAGAGGAAACCTTTTTGCAAAAGGTTNCAAAACTTTGATAGTGACCTTAAATCACAATAAAAAAGTCTTTTGAAAGGGGGTTCTTCCCCTGGTCCTCTTTTCCAAAAACGTTTTTTTCATGATGCCAGGCAGGCCTGCACCACCGTCTCCAGCCGGTGCGTGTACCGGTGGCGGGCGCAGAGCTCGTCTTGCCAGGCCTGGCGCAGGGCGTCGGCTTCTCGGGGGGTGGCCTGCAGGCGTTTGATCAGGGCGGGAATCTCCCGGGCCGTGCGGAATGTGATGGGGCGGACCAGCCGTTCGGGAAAGATGGACAGCCCGGCGTGGGCATCGGTAAGGAGCAGGCCGCCGGCAAGCCAGACATCGAAATGCCGTTGCGTGCAGCCTGCAGGGAGCAGGAGATTGGTGGCGTTGAGCACCCAGGCGGCGTCCCGATACATGGCCGCCAGGGGGCCGTAATAGTCCACGGGGGGCAGCAGGCGCAGGCCGGCAGCGGCAGGCAGCAGGGCGGCCCAGTCGGCATCGCCCGCCACGGCCAGGGGGCCGGCCTCCAGTGCCGCGTGCAGGCAGCGCACCCGCCAGGCCAGCCCGGCATGGGCGGCACCGAGCCCGGCCTGACGCACGGCCGTGCCGGGCCAGCGATCCTGGATCTGCAATCTGTCCATCCACCACCATAAATCCGGCCGCTCTCCGACATCCAGCATGGCCTGGGCCGTCGCCAGCAGCTCATCGGGCAGGCGCTGGCCGGCGAAGAAGGCGTCCCGGTTGGGAAAGGCCGTTCTGCCGACAAACAGACCGGCCCCGGCCAGCTCTGCATGGTGTTCGCCGTGAGGCAGAAAGCCTTCGGGCCAGCCGGCCAGGGGCAGATGCTGCACCTGTTGCGCGCCGCGCCGGCGCAGGTCGTCGATGAAGGTATGGTCGGTGACGAAGAGCGCCGCCTGCTTCCACCACGCGGCCTTGCACCGGGCGAGCACATGCCAGGGGGTATCCACGCACCAGATGGCCACGGGCACGCCGGCGGCGCGCAGCAGGTGGAAGTCCTCGCCCCAGGGATCCAGCCCGCGGCCGTTGACGCTCAGGACCAGGGCCGGCCGGCAGTGCCGGAGCAGCTCGCGGGCAGAGGCGGCCTGCGGCGTCACGGCGAAGCCCAGGCGGCGGGCGGCGTCTTCCAGTTCCCGGTGCAGCAGATCACCGTCCCCGCCAGGGAGGCTCACCGCGGGAACCGCGGCCCGGGCGGCCCGGGCAGCCGGCTGCCTGGCCAGGGAGATTCGGGCCAGCAGCGGCCCCCAGAAGGAGGGGAACAGCCGCGCTGCAGGCGTGTACACCTGCAGATCGGCATGGGGATCAATGGCCTCGGGGGGGATGCATCGCCAGTGGGCCGGCAGGGAATCCTGCCAGGACGGCGGCATCTGTGCGGAAAAATCCGGCGATTCGACAACCGTGCTCGTCGCTGGTGCCTGCCGCCAGTGTTCCGGCAGGGCCTGCAGGGCGGCGGCGGGGTCCGGCCCCAGGCCCAGCAGACACAGCGCCCGGCCGTGACCACGCAGGAAGGTGAACTGGTCCGGCGTGTCCAGCAGGGTGCGCGGTGCGCCGAGCTCGTCCAGAATTCGCAGGCGGTGCGGGCGTTGCAGTCGGGGCATGGGACGAGTATGGAGAAGCAGAGGGATGATCGCAACATGAAAAAATATCAGGACCACTTCTTCAAGAAGGCCAAGCAGGAGCAGTACCCGGCGCGTTCCGTGTACAAGCTCAAAGAAATACACAATCAATTCAAGTTCTTTACCAGGGGGCAACGCGTGCTGGATCTGGGAGCGGCTCCAGGTTCCTGGACGCTCTACGCCGCGGAGCAGGTGGGCCCCACCGGCGTGGTGCTGGGGGTGGATCTGCAGGAAACGTCCACCGGGTTCCCGCCGCAGGTCATTTTTCTGCAGGACGACGTCTTCGAGCCGTCGCCAGTGCTGCAGGAACTCCTCCAGATCCACAGCCCATTTGATGTCATCATCTCGGACATGGCCCCCAGAACCACGGGCGTGAAGTTCGCGGATCAGGCCCGGTCCCACGATCTGTGCCTTGCAGCCCTTGCCTTGGCCCGGTCCCATCTGGTACATGGCGGTCGCTTTGTGGTGAAAGTGTTCATGGGGCCGGACTCCAAAGCCCTGCAAATGGACATGCAACAGTCCTTCAAGACGGTGAAGATCCACAAGCCCAAGAGTTCGCGCAGCGAATCGAAAGAAATTTTTTATGTGGGACTGGATTTTCAGGGCGCACCGGTCTGAGAGCCTGGGGCGTCCTTTTGTGCAGCCTTTTTATTGAGGAGCAGCAGATGGCCGGCCATAGTCAGTTCAAAAACATCATGCACCGCAAGGGCCGTCAGGACGTCAAGCGCGGCAAGGCCTTCACCAAGGCGGTCAAGGAAATCATCATCGCCGCCAAAACCGGCGGGGACCCTGCGGGCAACCCCCGGCTGCGCGCCGCCCTGGACGCCGCCCGCAAGGTGAATCTGCCCAAGGACAGGATCGATACTGCCATCAAGAAGGGCACTGGCGAGCTGGAAGGCGGCGATCTGCAGGAAGTGACCTACGAAGGCTACGGCCCCGGCGGCGTGGCCCTGATGATCGAGGCCGCCACGGACAACCGCAACCGCACCGTAGCCGACGTGCGCCACATCCTGGCCAAGCACGGCGGGCAGATGGGCGAAGCCGGCTGCGTGGGCTGGATGTTCTCCAAGAAAGGCGTGTTCGTTTTTCCCAAGGAAAAATACACCGAAGACCAGCTCATGGAAATCGGCCTGGAGCACGGCGCCGAAGACGTGGTGGACGATGGCGACGCCTGGGAAGTGCACAGCACCCCGGACACCTTCGACGCCCTGCAGGCCGCCTTTGAGGCTGCCGGCATGGAGGCCGAACGCGCCGAGCTTTCCATGGTGCCGCAGAACACCGTGGCCGTGGACGTGGAAAGCGGCCGCAAGCTCATGAAGCTGGTGGATGCCCTGGACGACAACGACGACGTCTCCAATGTGCATGTCAACTTTGACCTGCCCGAAGAACTCCTGGCCGAGATGGCCGGGTAGGGATCGGAGAAAAGAAGATGCAATCGGGGGAATGGCTTGTTGATGAAAAGTTGTTCCCCCGAATCTCCAGAATCCGCTGTTCCTGGATGTTGCTGTGCGGGCCGGGCGGTCCGCTAGAGTCGGACACCTGGGGCAGGAGACGGAACTTGGAAACTGGGGAGCTGGGGGCGTGGCCCCCATTTTTTACGCCCGCGAATCATACATCATACCAACCGCAGCACCTTGAGGAGAAGCGCCATGGCTGAAATGTCCGATCCGGTTGCCTATCGGTTTCGTCTGCAGGATGCGCCCCTGGGCGCTCAGATGCTTTTTGTCGCCTTCGGCGCGCTGGTGCTGGTGCCGCTGCTCACCGGCCTGGACCCCAACGTGGCCCTGTTCACAGCCGGGGCAGGCACGCTGCTGTTTCAGCTTGTTACCAAGGGCAAGGTGCCGGTGTTCCTGGCCTCGTCCTTCGCCTTCATCCCGGCCTTGATTTACGGCGTCAAAACCTGGGGCCTGCCGCCCACCCTGTGCGGCCTGGCCGCCAGCGGGGTGGTGTATATGCTGCTTGCCATGGCCATCAAGGTCCGTGGGCCGGAAGTGCTGGAGCGGGTGTTGCCGGCGGTGGTTACCGGGCCGGTCATCATGGTCATCGGCCTCAAGCTGGCACCGGTGGCGGTGAACATGGCCCTTGGCAAGGCCGGGGACGGCTCCATCCAGCTGGTGCCCGAGACGCCGGCCCTTGTGGTGTCCATGATCGCCCTGGCCACCACCATGCTGGTGTCCATCCTGGGCCGGGGCTGGCTCAAGCTGCTGCCCATTCTCTGCGGCGTGGCCACGGGCTATGTGGCGGCGTTGTTCATGGGGATGGTCAGCTTTGCGCCGGTGGAGGCAGCCGCCTGGCTGGCCATGCCGGCCTTTGTGGCCCCGGTGTGGAGCTGGGAGGCCGTGCTGTTCATTCTGCCCATCGCCATTGCGCCGGCCATTGAGCATGTGGGGGACGTGCTGGCCATCGGCCAGGTGGCCAACAAGAATTTCGTCAAGGATCCTGGCATCCACCGCACCCTCTTGGGCGACGGGCTGGCCACCACCATGGCCGCCCTGCTGGGCGGACCGCCCAACACCACGTATTCGGAAGTGTCCGGCGCCGTGGCGCTGACCAAGTCCTTCAATCCCGCGGTGATGACCTGGGCCGCCATCACGGCCATCACCCTGGCCTTTGTGGGCAAGCTGGGCGCGCTGCTGCAGACCGTGCCCGTGCCGGTGATGGGGGGGATTCTGATCATCCTTTTCGGCGCCATCACCGTGGTGGGCATGAATGCGCTGGTGCGGGCCAAGGATGACCTGCTCAACCCGCGGACCATGGTCATCATTGCCGTGATCCTGGTCTTCGGTCTGGGAGACATGGGGCTGACCATCGGGGATTTCAGCCTGCGCGGCATCGGGCTGGCCGGGGTGAGCGGCATCGTGCTGAACCTGATTCTGCCCGGCCGGCACGAATAATCCCGGTACGTCGCTGAACATTATGTTCGAGAGGGGAGAACCGTTTCAAGGGGACCCCTCTCGCTCCCCCCGTCCAAAAATTTGATAGTGACCTTGAATCACAATAAAAAGTCTTTGGAAAGGNAGGTTTTCCCCCGAGAGTTCTTTTCAAAAACAACGTGCCCTAGCTTCCCAGCAATTCCTTGAGCCAGGCCGGGGCGGCCACGGGCTTGAAGTCCGGTCCCACGCAGGCGTGCTGGGTCTGGCCGGTGGCCAGGAGCTTGTCCTTGGCCTCGTTGAACACCTCATAGACAAAGGTGAGCGACGCCCGACTCCAGACGCTGATGCCGGTATGCACGTAGATCAGCTCGTCATAGCGGGAGGGGGCGCGGTAGCGCACGCTGGCCTCGCGCACGGGCAAGAACACCCCGCGGCGTTCCACCTCCGCGTTGCTCATGCCCCGCTCGCGAATGAGCTGACTGCGGGCGCGCTCAAAGAGGTGCAGGTATTCTCCATAATACAGGATGCCCATCTGATCCGTCTCCCCGTAGGAGATGCGGTGGGCGTACCAGGTGTCGTTGGCGGGAAACTCGATAGCGCTCATGCCCGATCTCCGACGGTGCGCATGATCCAGTCCAGGAGCAGATGCCCCGGCTCGATGACCAGCCCGGTGTTGGCGGCGGTGGCCTCGGTGAAGATGTTCAGGCCGGCGCGGATGGAGCAGTCGTTCCAGTAGAGCAGAAACGGCACCGGCTCGGGCACGTGGGTGCGCCGGGCCAGGGGGGTGAGGTGGTCGCAGGCGATGCAGAACGCGGCGTCCGTCTGCCCGTAGCGCTCGAACAACGGCCGGACCACACGGGCGTCGAATCGTTGGATGGATTCGATCTTGTCGTCGATGTTGCCGGCATGGCCGCACTCGTCCGGCGCTTCCACGTGCAGGAAGACGAAGTCGCCGCCGCTGTCCAGAAAGTCCATGGACGCCTGGACCTTGCCTTCGTAGTTGGTATCCAGGAGCCCGGTGATGCCTTCGGCGTGCAGCACGGTCATGCCTGCGGCGCGGCCCAGGCCGTTGATGAGGTCCACGGCGCTCATCACTGCCCCGCGCAGGCCGGTCTTCTGCTGAAAATCATCCAGATGCAGGGGAAGTCCTTGCCCCCAGGGCCACAGGGAGCGGGCCTTGGTGGGGTTGTCCGGCCCGGCCAGGAAGGCGGCGGCCTCCTGCAGCAGCGTCGCCAGGGCGGCGGAACCGGCATAGGCGGCCACATCGTCGGCGATGGGCTTGTCCGTCAGATCGTGGGGCGGGCGGATGTGCAGCCGTGCGTCCGGCCCGTGTCCGCCGCCTTTCTGCACCAGCAGATGGCGGTATTGGATGCCGGGAATGAGCTGCAGATCGCCGCGCTGCAGGGACGGCAGGCTGGCGTTCATCTGGTCGATGAGCGCCCGGGCGGCCTCGGTGGCGATGTGCCCGGAGGAGTAGTCCAGCATGATGCCGTCGGCATCCAGGGCGGTCAGATTCACCAGATTGCAGCGCCAGACGAGATCGTCCGGCTCCAGGGCAAGCCCCTGGGCTGCAGCTTCGATGGGACCGCGGCCGGTGTGGTTGGCTGCGGGGTCGTAGCCCAGCAGGCTCATGTTGGCCACGTCGGAGCCGGGCGGCATGCCTGGGGGGATGGTCCGGCACAGGCCGGCCACCCCGCGGCGGGCCATGGCGTCCATGGTGGGCGTGTTGGCTGCGCCCAGCACGGTTCTGCCGCCCAGCTCCTGCATGGGCCAGTCGCCCATGCCGTCTGCGATGAGGAACAGATACTTGCGGGAAGGTGCGTCCGGCATTTACAAAATCCTGTAATGGATGATGGGCGCCTTGGGCAGGCCCATTTTTTCCAGGCTGCGCATGGCGGCATGCACGGCTGTGGCCGTGGCTTCGTGAGTGAGGAAGACGATGGGCACGCCGCCGCCCACGTCCTCGCCCTTCTGCACCACCTGCTTGAGGGAGATGCCGAAATCCGCCATTACGCCGCCGATGTCCCGCAACATGCCCGGCCGGTCCGGCACCATGATGCGCAGGTAATGGGGAGAGACGGCTTCGTCCAGGTCATGAATTTCCGCCTCGGGCAAAAAGGCCGTGGGGAAGCCCAGGTTCTGGGGCGGGGTGCCGCGGGCAATGGTCATCACGTCCGCCAGCACGGCGCTGGCCGTGGGCATGTCGCCCGCGCCGTGGCCGTAGAGCATCACCGGTCCGGCGTTGCCGTTCACCCGCAGGGCATTGAAGGACCCGCTGACGGCGGCAAGGAGGTAATGGTTCGGGATGAGGGCAGGGTAGACCCCGGCCTCCACCGCGCCAGCCACGGTGCGCGCGCCGGCGATGAGCTTGATGGTATAGCCCAGGTCCCTGGCGAAGGCGATGTCCATGGGCCGCACCATGGTGATGCCCCAGATGCGCAGCTTGTCCAGGGGAAAGTGCATGCCAAAGGCGAGCATGATGGTCAGCACCAGCTTGTGGGCGGCGTCTATGCCTTCGATGTCCAGGGTGGGATCAGCTTCGGCAAAGCCTTTTTCCTGGGCCAGCTTCAGGGCATCGTCAAAGGCCATGCCTGTCTCGCTCATGTGCGAGAGGATGAAGTTGGCCGTGCCGTTGAGGATGCCCATAAGGGAATGCAGGCGGTTGGCGGCCAGAGTCTCCTTGAGCGGCTGGACGATGGGAATGCCGCCGCCCACGCTGGCTTCGAATCCCAGATGCAGGCCCTTTTCCGCTGCCAGGGAGAACAGCTCGCGTCCGTGCTCGGCCAGCAATTTCTTGTTGGCGGTCACCACGTGCTTGCCGTGCTCCAGGGCCGTGCGGATGAGGGTGTGCGCATCCGTGGCGCCGCCGATGAGTTCCACCACCACATCGATTTCGGGATCGACGGCGATGTCCATCAGGCTGGTGGTGCACTGGGCGGTGAGGGCAGCGCCCATCCTGGGCTTGTTCGTGGAACGGACCGCCACGGTCTTGAGGATGATTTCCCGGCCGCAGCGGGCCTGGATCATCTCGCGATTGTCGTGGAGGAGTCGGGCCACCCCCCCGCCCACCACGCCCAGGCCGGCCAGGCCCAGGCGCAGCGGCGGCTTGCCGTAGGATTCGATCATGGCTAGCCTCCGGAAAGCACTTTCTTGACGCCGCGAACGGCCTGGTTGATGCGATGGTTGTTTTCGATCAGGGCGAAGCGCACGTATTCGTCCCCGTAATGGCCGAAACCCAGGCCGGGGGAGACGGCCACGTGGCCTTCGCGCAGCAGGAGCTTGGAGAATTCCACGGACCCCATATGGCGGAAGGGTTCAGGGATTTTGGCCCAGACAAACATGGTGGCCTTGGGCGGGGTCACGTCCCAGCCGGCGCGGTTCAGGCCCTCGCAGAGCACGTCGCGCCGTTCCTTATAGATGTTGCAGATGTCGGTCACGCAGTCCTGCGGGCCGTTCAGCGCCACGATGGCCGCAATCTGGATGGGCTGGAAGATGCCGTAATCCAAGTAGCTTTTGATGCGCTGCAGGGCGTAGACCATCTCCCGGTTGCCGCAGCAGAAGCCCACGCGCCAGCCGGCCATGGAATAGCTTTTGGAAAGGGAGAAGAACTCCACGCCCACATCCTTGGCGCCCTTGGCCTGCAGGAAGGAGGGGGCTTGGTAGCCATCGAACACCAGGTCGGCATACGCCAGGTCGTGGATGACGAAGATGTTGTTTTCCTTGGCGAAATCCACAATCCGCTGGAAGAATTCCAGGTCCACCGTGGCGGCGGTGGGGTTTTGCGGATAGCTGATCACCAGGAGTTTGGGCCGGGGCCAGGTCTGCTTCATGGCCACCTGCAGGTCTTCAAAAAAGTCCCGGTCCACGCCCACGGGAATGCGGCGCACGTCTGCCCCGGAGATGATGGCGGCATACGGGTGGATGGGATAGGCCGGATCGGTGGCAAAGACCACGTCGCCCGGGGAGAGCATGACCAGGGCCAGGTGCGAAAGGCCTTCCTTGGCGCCCATGGTGACGATGCATTCGGTTTCCGGGTCCAGGTGCACATCGTAGCGGCGCTGGTACCAGCCGGCGATGGCCTTGCGCAGGTTAGGCAGGCCGCGGGACATGGAATAGCGGTGGTTCACGGGCTTCTGGGACGCCTCGCACAGCTTGTCCACGATGTGCTGGGGCGTGGGAATGTCCGGGTTGCCCATGCCGAGGTCCACAATGTCCACATTCTGCCGCCGCAGCTGGGTCTTGAGTTCCGTCACCATCGCAAACACGTACGGTGGCAGACGGTGCATGCGAGAAAACATTTCCTGGTTCATGAAGGGGCTCTCCTTGAATGGGCGGCTGCCGCGCCCGAAGACCGGGTACATCTGGCTGCGCACCCTGCAGCATATCAGGACCTTGTACGTCTGGACGCCATGACTGTCAAAGTCTGATGCGTGCCGGCATGGTGGATTTCCCGCGGGATTTCAAGATGCCGCCGCGCTTGACCTCTTTCCTGGCCTGGGGCATCCCTTGCGGCCATGAACCATTTTCCCTGCATCATTCCCGCCGCCGGCCTGGGCACGCGCATGGCCGAGATCTGCGCTGCAACGGGCGGCGCGCCGTTCAAGGAACTGCTGCCCGTGGCCGGCATGCCGGCCATCCTGCATGCCGTGGCCCTGGCAGCGGCCGCCGGAGCCGACACCGTGGCCGTGGTGCTGCGGCCGGGCAAAGAGGCCATCCGCGACTGCATCGACCAGCACAGGCAAGACGTCGCCCCGGGCTGTGAAATCGTCTACCGCTGGCAGGCCGAGCCCGGCGGCGAGGGCCGGGCCATCCTGCAGTGCCGCGATGTGCTGGAGGGCGTACCAGCCGTTGGCGTGATCTATCCGGACAATCTTTATCAACCTCCCGCAGACGGTGACAGCCGTTCACCCCTGGCCATCCTGCGCGAGGCCGCCGAAGGCGCAGGCCAGGCGGCAGCAGCGGTGACGGACACCATCGGTTTGCACCGTCCCGATGCCGCCGGGCAGGACGCCCTGGCCGCCTACGCCAATGCCGGCCGGCTGGATCTGGCGCCGCATCCGGCCTGCATTCCCGGCCTGCGGCTGGTGACGCGATGCTATGCCAAGGGCCCCGGCCCCTTCATGCCCCGCCGGCCCGGCGAGGCCCGCGCCTGTGGCCTGTATGTGGCCACGCCGCGGTATGTGGAGGCGCTGGACGCGCAGGACAAGATGTTGCCCCAGGGCGAGGAACTCACCGATGGCCATGCCCGCCGGCACCTGCTGGCCGAGGGGCGCCCCCTGCAGGCCTTCCTGCTGCCCGGCCTGGTGTTCGACATGGGCACCCCCGCGGGCCATGCCCTGGCGCGGCGGCATCTGGGGGCATAGGATTCTGAGACGTACTGCGAGGGGGGCCCCGTTCCCTCAAGGGCGTTCCCCCTTGCAGCGATCATTTTTCCATAACGATACCTTGCGCGAATCCCCAGCGATGCGGGCTCACCCCCGGTGCGCATCCGCACCGGCGGCTGCGGGCTTTCCCTCCACACAGGGGCAGCGCTGCACTTCCACGGTAACGTGGGACAGACTGGGCACGTCTGCCAGCAGGCGCTTGTAGTCCTCGCTGGTCGGGGCGTGGGCGTGGGACAAAATGCCCACCACGGCGGCGTAATGCCCTGGCCCCACACGCCAGAGGTGCAGGTCGCTCACGTATTCGCCGGGCTTGCCCTCCAGGCGCTTGCGCACCGTGCGCATGAGGTCCGCCGGAGCCACGTCCACCAGCACCTTGCCCGTCTCCTTGAGCAGCCCCACGGCCCATTTGGCGATAACCACCGCCCCGACCACGCCCATGAGCGGGTCCATCCAGGCCCAACCAAGCCAGCGGCCCGCGGCCAGGGCCAGGATGGCCGCCACGGACGTCAGGGCGTCGGCAATCACATGCAGATACGCCGCCCGCAGGTTGTGGTCCGTGTGATGCGCATGCTCGTGCTCATGCTCATGCTCGTGGTCGTGATCATGGTGATGATGGTGCCCGTCGTGCAGCATGAAGGCGCTGACCACGTTGACCACCAATCCCACCACAGCCACCACCATGGCCTCGCCGAAGGAAATCTCCAGCGGGTTGATCAACCGATCCACGGACTCGTAGGCGATGAACAGGGACACGACGCAGAGCACCACGGCGTTGGTGTAGCCGGCCAGATCGCCGATCTTGCCCGTGCCGAAGGAAAAACGCGAGTCCTTGGCGTGGCTGCGGGCATAGCGATACGCGAAGCCGGCAATGGCCAGGGCCCCGGCGTGGGTGGCCATGTGCCAGCCGTCTGCCAGCAGCGCCATGGAGTTGAACAGCAGGCCGCAGGTAATCTCCACCACCATCATCACTGCTGTCAGCCCCACCACCATCCAGGTGCGGCGCTCGTTGCGTTCGTGTGAATCCCCAAGAAAATCATGGGGGTGAATATGGGTGCGCAGGCATTGTTCGCTCATGGATTCCTCCCGGTGTTTGCACGCGCGTGTTGTACTGCAGCCGCCGGAGCAAGTAAAGCGTATTGAAAATGGATTTCAACTTGATTTTACCAACCGGTTGGTTTAACCATTCGGTTACATCAACTCGACGGAGAATTCATGACTGCACCTGAGACGCCAGCCGACACGCCCCGCCAGACCATCCTGGACGCCGCCGCCACCATTTTTGTGGAGGTCGGCTTTGCCGGCGCACGGGTGGAGGCCATCGCCCGGGCCGCCGGGGTGAACAAGGCCACCCTGTATTATCATGTGGGAGACAAGGCCGCCCTGTACGAAGCCGTGGTCTGCCGGCTCTTTGAGGGGGCCATCCAGACCGTGGAAGCCGCCGCGGCCTCCAGCCAGGAGCCGCGCGCCCGGCTCATGGCCATTGCCCAGGCCATGGGCCTGTATTTCCAGGCCAACCCGGGCCTGCCGCGCATCATGGCCTGGGAGCTGGCCTCGGGCGCAGCCACGTTGCCCCAGGCGGCGCTCATGCATTGGAGCCGCATTTTCCGCATTGTGGCGGGGGCGCTTCTGGCCCTGGGTATTGACCCGGTGCCCGGCTACTTCACCATGGCCGGGGGCACCATGCTGTATTTCTTGACAGAACCACTGCGCCAGCGGGTGGCCGGTATGGTGCCGGGCATTCCTGCCGCGCTGGGCGTTTCCAGCCCTGAGGCCATGGCCTCGTTCCTGCTGAACACACTGCTGCCCCCCAACGAGGGGAAGGAATAGGGAGGGGGTATGCGCCGGCTTGTCCTGCTGCTGTGTTGCGTGTTGCTCGCCGGGTGCGAGGAGCGCGCCCCTGGCCTGTACCAGGGGTATATGGAAGGGGAATTCGTGTACGTGGCGTCCCAGTATGCCGGGCGGCTGCAGGCGTTGCGCGTGGCCCGCGGCGACCGCATCGCCCCCGGGGACGAACTCTTTGTGCTGGAGGACGAGTTGGAGGCCCAGGCCGTGACCCGGGCCGAGGCCAATCTGGAGCGCACCCGCGACACCGTGGCCGATCTGGACAAGGGACTGCGCAAGGAGGAGCTGGCTCAACTCAAGGCCCGCCATGCCCAGGCCAGGGCGCAGCTGCAACTGGCCAGGGCCGAGCACGACCGTCGCATTTCCCTGCGCCGTGGCAACGTCATTGCCCAGGAGGAGCTGGATCAGGCCCGCACCACCCTGCAGCAGGCCGAAGCGGCCGTGGCGGATTTGGAAGCGCAGCTGGCCACGGGGCAGCTTGGTTCCCGCGAGGACCAGCGTTCCGCCGCCCGCGCCCAGGAGCGCATGGCCGCCGCCGAGCTGGAGCAGGCCCGCTGGCAACTGGAGCAAAAGCGGCAGCGCGCCCTGGTTTCCGGCACGATATTCGACCTGATCCACTATCCTGGCGAGTGGGTGGCTGCGGGCAGCCCGGTGCTGTCCTTGTTGCCGCCGGAACAGATCAAGTGCCGGTTCTTTGTGCCCCAGACGGATCTGGCCGGCATCCAGGTGCGCGATCCGGTGGCTGCCCTGGTGGATGGTCAGCCCCAACCGGTGCCCGGCTGGGTGAGCTACATTTCTCCCCAGGCGGAATACACACCGCCGGTCATTTACTCCCAGCAGTTCCGGGCCAAGCTGGTGTTCATGGTGGAGGCCAGATTTCCCCCCGGGGTGGCGGCTACCCTGCACCCCGGCCAGCCCGTGGACGTCCGGCTGCAACTGAGGACAACGCGATGACTGCCCCCACCATCATCGATGTCCAGGGCGTCACCAAGCGCTTCGGCGACAAGACCGTGGTCAATGCCTTGTCCCTCACGGTGCGCAAGGGCGAGATCTTCGGGTTCCTGGGTCCCAACGGGTCCGGCAAGACGACCTTTATCCGCATGCTCTGCGGCCTGCTGACCCCGGACGCCGGCGAGGGCACCTGCCTGGGCCTGAACGTGCGCACCGAATCCGAAGCCATCAAGCGCCAGGTGGGGTACATGGCGCAGAAGTTCAGCCTGTACACGGACCTGACCGTGCGCGAGAATCTGGAGTTCATGGCCCGCATTTACGGCGTGCCCAACCGGCGACAGGCCGTGGCGCAGGCCATCGAATTTATGCAGTTGGAGCCGTATGCCGGGCAGCTCGCCGGCACCCTGTCCGGCGGCTGGAAACAGCGGCTGGCCCTGGCCGCGAGCTGCATCCATCGTCCGGCCCTGCTCCTGCTGGACGAGCCCACCGCCGGCGTGGACCCCAAGGCCCGCCGGGACTTCTGGGACGCCGTGCACGTGCTGGCCGCCCAGGGCGTCACGTCCCTCATCACCACCCATTATATGGATGAGGCCGAGCGCTGCCATCGTCTGGCCTACATTGCCTATGGCAACCTTCTGGCCCAGGGCACGGTGCGGGAGGTGGTGGCGTCCTCCAGCCTGCACACCTGGGAAATTGCCGGACCGGATCTGTACGAGCTCGCCGCCAGATTGCGCGACCTGCCCGGCGTGGATCAGGTGGCCCCCTTTGGCGCCACCTTGCACGTTTCCGGGGCGGATGGGGATGTGTTGCGGCGGTCCCTGGAGCCGTTCCAGCACGGGCCGCACCGGTTTTCGGAGGTGGAGACGTCGTTGGAAGAGGTCTTCATCAGCCTGATGACGGCCTCGCAGCAAGGCACGGCCAGGAGGATCGCATGAAGTCGTCGCGCTTTTCCCCGGGCCGCTTCTGGGCCATGGTGATCAAGGAATTCGTGCAGATGCGGCGCGACCGGCTGACCTTCGGCATGATGGTGGGCATTCCCCTCATGCAGCTGATCATCTTCGGCTACGCCATCAACAACGACCCCCGCCACCTGCCCATGGCCGTGCTCAGTCTGGACAACTCGCCCTTTTCGCGGTCCATCGTCGCCGGCTTGCAGAACAGCAATTACTTTGACCTGACGCACCACCTGGCCGACGCCGCCACCGGGGACCAGCTGCTGCAGACCGGGGACGTGCAATTCGTGCTGACCATCCCCGCCGGCTTTGCCCGGGATCTTGTCCGGGGCGAACAGCCGTCCCTGTTGCTGCAGGCCGATGCGGCAGACCCGGCAGCGACCTCCTTCGCCATGAGCGCGCTGGACATCATCGTGCGTCAGGGGCTGGACCGGGACCTGACCGGCCCTCTGGTCTCCCTGCGCACCACGCCCGCGCCGGCGCAAACCATCATCCACCGGCTGTACAACCCGGAAATTCAGACCAGCTACAACATCGTTCCGGGCCTGATGGGCGTGGTGCTGACCATGACCATGGTGATCATCACCTCCCTGGCCATCACCCGGGAACACGAGCGCGGCACCATGGAAAACCTGCTCTGCACGCCGGTGCGGCCGCTGGAGGTGCTGCTGGGCAAGATCGTGCCGTACATTGTGGTGGGCTACATCCAGATGGGACTGATTCTCCTGGCCGCCGTGTTCCTGTTCAAGGTGCCGGTGCACGGCAGCATCCCGCTGCTGCTGGGGGTGTCCTTCCTGTTCATTGCGGCCAACCTGGCCGTGGGCGTCACCTTCTCCACCATCGCCAGCAACCAGTTGCAGGCGGTGCAGATGGCGTTCTTCTTCTTCCTGCCGTCCATCCTGCTGTCGGGCTTCATGTTCCCTTTCCGGGGCATGCCGGAATGGGCCCAGGGCATCGGCTCTGTGCTGCCGAACACACACTTTATGCGCATCGTGCGGGGCATCATCCTCAAGGGAGCCACCCTGCCGGAATTCGCGCAGGAACTGCTGCCCATGGCCGTGTTTCTGGTGGTGGTGCTGCTGGTGGCCCTGAAGCGCTACCGCAAGACGCTGGATTAGAGCACGTTGTTTTTGAAAAGAACTCTCGGGGGAAAACCTNGTGATTCAAGGTCACTCTCAACGTTTTGGAAGGGGAAAGCACGAGAGGGGAGACCCTTCTTGAAAAAGAGTCTCCCCTCTCGCCATACCGTTGCGTCAACGGTCGGTTGGGCTATCGGATCGTCCGCAGTCCCTACACGTCGAACAGCATTTCCAGGTCGTCGCGGGTCAGGCTCTTCCAGGCGTCCTGACCGGGGATGATGGATTCGGCCACGTCGCGTTTGCTGTCCTGCAGCTTGAGGATCTTCTCTTCCACCGTATTCTGGCAGATGAGCTTGTAGGCGAACACCTGGCGCGTCTGGCCGATGCGGTGGGTGCGGTCTGTGGCCTGGTTTTCCACGGCCGGGTTCCACCAGGGGTCGTAGTGGATCACGTAGTCTGCGCTGGTGAGGTTCAGACCCGTGCCGCCGGCCTTCAGCGAGATGAGGAAGATGGGGATTTCCGGCGTGTTGTTGAAGCGGTCCACCTGGTCGAAGCGGTCCTTGGAGGCGCCGTCCAGGTAGGCGAAGGGGATTTTCTGGATGTTGAGCCAGCTGCGGATGATGTGCAGCATCTGCACGAACTGGGAGAACACCAGCACCTTGTGGCCTTCTTCGATGATGTCCGTGACCATGTCCTTGAAGGCGTCGAACTTGCCTGAGGGCAGGTTGGTGGAGACGCCGGGCATGTCCAGCTTGAGCAGCCGCGGGTGACAGCAGATCTGGCGCAGCTTGAGCAACGCATCCAGGATGGACATCTGGCTCTTGGCCAGGCCCTTTTCGTCCACGTCCTGCAGCACCTGCTCCCTGAGCTTCTTGGCCAGGGCGGCGTACAGCTCCAGCTGTTCGTCCATGAGGGCGCAGTAGTAGACGTTCTCCACCTTGGGCGGCAGGTCCTTGGCCACTTCCTTCTTGGTGCGGCGCAGGATGAAGGGCTTTACCCGCGAGCGCAGGTATTCCAGGGTTTCGGGATCGCCATCCTTGATGGGTTTGACGATGCCGCGCTGGAAGCTGTGCTGCGAACCCAGGAAGCCGGGCATGAGGAATTCGAAGAGGCTCCACAGCTCGAACAGGTTGTTCTCGATGGGCGTGCCCGAGAGGCAGATGCGCTGCTTGGAGGCCAGCCGCCGCACCGACCGGGCAGTGATGGTGTTGGGGTTCTTGATGTTCTGCGCTTCGTCCAGGATGACGCTGTTGAACTCTTCCTTCTGCAGTTCCTCAAGATCGCGCCGCAAGAGGGCGTATGTGGTGAGGACGAGATCCGATTCCCGGATGAGCTTGAACATGCCCTCGCGGCGGGCGCCGTAGATGGTCAGCCGTTTGAGGTGCGGGACAAATTTTTCCGCTTCGCGCTCCCAGTTGGGCAGCACCGAAGTGGGCACCACGATGAGGTTGGGGCCGGTCTGCCCGGTCTCCACCACATGGGCGATGAAGGAGAGGGTCTGGATGGTCTTGCCCAGGCCCATCTCGTCGGCCAGAATGCCGCCAAACCCGTATTCGCGCAGGAAGTTCAGGTACGAGAGGCCCTGCACCTGATAGGGGCGCAGGCTGGCGTTGAGCTTTTGCGGCGGTTCGACGGGCGTCACTTCCTCGAAGCTGTGAATCTTTTCCTTGAGGCAGGACCAGAAGGAGTCGGTCACGGCGTCGGGAATGTCTTCCAGGATCTTGTCCAGCACCGGGGCTTCAAACTGCTTGAACAGGCGTTTGGGCGGCTTGTCGGGGTCGAAGCCCAGGGCTCTGAGCTTGTGCTCCAGCTTCTTGAGCCAGCCTTCGGGCAGGGAGGTGTAGGAGCCGTCCTTGAGCTGCACATAGCGCTTGCCCTGGCTCCAGGCGGCCCAGATCTTGTCGATGGGCACGCGCTGGTCGTCGTACTGGATTTCCAGGTCCAGGGTGAACCACTTTTCTTCCTCGTCAGACTTGACCTCGGCCACCACCTGGGGCTGGGCCAGGCGGACCTTGTACCGCGTGAGATTCTTTTCGCCGTAAATGCGGTATTGCTGCACCAGGGTGGGGTAGGCGTCCAGCAGGAAGGCGATGGCTTCCTCCGGCTCCAGAAACCACATACTGGGGGAGCGCGGCTGGAACTGCATGTCCTGGAGGGTCTGGGCCAGATGCGCTTCCTTTTCCTGATCGCGCCGGATGAGGAAGGACTTGCCCTCGTACGAGACGGAGCCGGTAATCAGGTCCGGGTTGGGGCCGGAAAGGGAGTGCTCGCCGAACTGGGTTTCGTAGATGTTCTCAATGTGCAGGGTCAGCAGGCTGCCTTCTTCGTCCAGGTACAGTTTGGGATTGTAGCTGGCCGGAATGAAGAGGGGCTCCATGTGAGCCAGGAAGGCTTCCGGGTCGTACAGCTCCTGCACAGGCAGACGGGTCCAGACACGGTCCAGAAATTCGGAGATGTCCGCCTGGGGCACCACGGGGGGGCTGAGCACCAGTTCCTGCACCAGCTGGGATTCCAGGCCGGTCTGCACAGGATAAAAGCCGCGGTTCCAGCAGACCCAGATGGGCAACTGGCCGTAAAAGTGGGCTTCCTTGCCCAGGATGGAGAAGGGCGGCTTGCCGTCGCGGCCCAAAAACACATCCAGCGAAAGGCCCTGCTCCTCCAGCTGGGGCTTGAGCATCAGGCGCATGGGCTTGGTCTCAATGCGGCAGGGCTGGTCCGAATCCCGCCAGAAGAGATAGTATTCCCGGCGGATGGAGCGCAACAGCCAGGTGATGAGGCCGTCCGGCACCTCCACGCGATGGCCAAAGTAGTCAATGTACTGGCCGATGAGCTGGGCCACGCGGGGCAGCTGGGGCGCGCCTTCGCTCCAGTCCGGATTGCGGATGATCTGCTCCAGGGTCACTTCCTGGTGCACGGTGGAAAGGCCGGACTTGTTCTGCCGGGCGCGGAAAAAGGCGATCTGCAGGCGGCCGGGCTCCGGGAAGAAGCGATAAATGAGGTAGTGGCGGCCGGGTTCCGCTTCCGGCTCGGTGGCGAAGAAGCTGCGGAAGGCCTGGCGCCATTCGGTTTTGGGCAGGGGGTGGGGCGCGTCTTCCTCGTCGCCGGCGCTTTCCAGGGAGTGCAGGAACTTGAGCGCCGTGGCGCCCACGTGCCGGCACACGCCGGAAAAGGAGTCCGGGCAGTTGCAGAAGTAGTTGACGCGGCGTTCCTTCAGGTTGATGGTGACTTCCGGAGAGTAGATCTGGAAGTCATCTCCCTGGACGTTGCCTTCAATCTCCCAGAACGGGTCGCCTTTTTTGAGACTTATTTTCTGCACGCCCCCGCTGGCGACAATATACTGGGAGCTTTCAAGGATGTATTCTGGGATGGAATCCTTGATGAACTCCTGCAAGGTGGTTCGCAGAAGGGCTTCGTTGCCAGCATCCATGCCGCAGAGGGCTCCTTGACCTGTAGGGATAATTGCACAACATTCAATGCCGCACCAGCAGGGCGGCAGCCTCAACGATCAGACCCTACGCGATTTGCCGCGACGTGACAAGGGAGGCTTGGCTTTTCTTCCGCCTTCATCCATACTTTGCGTGCCGGCTGTTGGCTGCAGGGCACCTCGTAAGCAAGGGGTTTTACCCTAATCCAGGCAAATGGCAACCGCCCTTCCACCCTTTCACAGCCCCAGGCGAACGCTGCGCCTTGCACAACCCATGATTCGCATTACAGAAATTATCGAAAAAATCTCCGGCTACATGCCGGAGGAGGGCAAGGCCCTCATCCAGAAAGCGTACGTGTATTCCGCCGCCGCGCACCAGGGCCAGGTGCGCGCCTCGGGGGAGCCATACCTGCTGCATCCACTGGAAGTCGCCAACATCCTTGCTGAAATGAAGCTGGATGAAGCCACCATCGCCGCAGGTCTGCTGCACGATACCGTGGAGGACACCCTGGCCACGGTGGAGGAGATCGACTCCCTGTTCGGCGAGGACGTGGCGGACATCGTGGACGGCGTCACCAAATTGGCCAAGCTCGCCTTCGATTCCAAGGAGCAGGCCCAGGCCGAGAGCTTGCGCAAGATGATCATGGCCATGGCCGAGGACATCCGCGTGCTCATCGTCAAGCTGGCGGACCGGCTGCACAACATGCGCACCCTGGAGCACATGCCCCCGGAAAAACGCCAGCGCATTGCCCAGGAAACCATGGACATCTATGCCCCCCTGGCCAACCGCCTGGGGCTGCATCGCATCAAGGTGGAGCTGGAGGACCTCTCCTTCCGCTATCTGAAGCCGGACGTCTTCGGCCAGGTTTCCGAAGGTGTCAAGAGCCATCAGACCCTGGGCAAGGATTACATGACCAATGTAATCTCCAGGCTGGAGGCCATGCTGGCCGAGAACGGCATCCGCGGCCGTGTGCACGGTCGCACCAAGCACCTGTTCTCCATCTACCGCAAAATGGTCCAGCAGAATTTGACGCTGGATCAGGTGTACGATCTCATCGCCTTCCGCGTCATCGTCAACTCCATCAAGGACTGCTACGCCGCCCTGGGCCTGGTGCATGCGGAGTGGCGGCCCATTCCCGGCAAGTTCAAGGATTACATTTCCCTGCCCAAGGCGAACATGTACCAGAGCTTGCACACCACGGTCATTGGGCCGCTGTACGAGCGCATCGAAATCCAGATCCGCACCGAGGAGATGCACCGCTACGCAGAGCACGGCGTGGCCGCCCACTGGCTGTACAAGGATTCCGCCAAGCTCAAGGCCAAGGATCTGAGCCAGTTTTCCTGGTTGCGGGAAATGCTGGACTGGCAGAAACAGGAAAGCGATTCCCGGGAGTTCCTGCGCTCCTTGCGCATCGACCTGTTCAAGGACGAGGTCTACGTCTTCACCCCCAAAGGCGATGTGAAGGAACTGCCCGAAGGCGCCACGCCCGTGGACTTTGCCTATCATATTCACACCCAGGTGGGAGACCGTTGCACCGGCGCCAAGGTGAACGGCCGGCTGGTGCCCTTGAACACGGAGCTCAAGAACGGCGATGTGGTGGAGATCTTCACCGACGCTGCCCGCCGGCCCAACCGGGACTGGCTCAAGTTCGTCAAGACAGCCAAGGCCCGCACGCGCATCACGCACTATATCCGCACCGAGGAACGAACGCGGTCCATCGCCCTGGCCAAGGAAATGCTGGAGAAGGAAGGCCGCAAGCTGGGCGTGAACTTCGGCAAGCTCCTCAAGGACAAGTCCCTGGAGGCCCTGGCTGCGGAGATGACCTTCAAGAGTGTGGAAGATCTGCTCTCCGCCGTGGGCTATGCGCGCATCACCCCCGGCAGGATCCTCAAGCGCTTCCTGCCCCAGAAGGAGGACGAGAAGGCCGGCGCCAAACCATCCCAGGACAAGACAGACCGGGGAGAAAAGGGCGAAAAGCGCGGGGAAAAGGGCCGCGACAAGCACGAAGACGCCGTCTGCGAGGAACCCCGCCAACCCAAGCCCGGCGAGAACATCGTCATCAAGGGCGTGGATGGCGTGCTCCAGCGCTTTGCCCGCTGCTGCAATCCCCTGCCCGGGGATGCCATTGTGGGTTACATTTCCCGCGGCAAGGGCCTCACTGTGCACCGGGCAGACTGTCCCAACGTCCAGGGCATGGAGACGGATCGGCTCATGGCTGTTTCCTGGGAAGGGGATCAGGAGACGGCGTTCCCCTCCCGCATCCGCATCCTGGCCCGCAACAAGCCCGGCGTGCTGGCCCGGGTGAGCAGCGTGCTCTCCCAGGAGGGCGTGAACATCGAATCAGGCCACTTCCATTCCACTGTGGACGGTCTGACGGAATTGTTCTTCATGGTGACGGTCAAGGAGGCGCCCCTGCTGTACAAGGTGCTGGAAAAGGTGAACGGGCTGGATGCGGTGGTGGAGGCCAGTCGTGTGACGGCTCCGGTGGCATAGATGAGACTGCGCTGTGTGCTGGGGATACTCCTCGCGGCGGGCGTGGTCCTGTGCTTGGCCGGGGTCTTTCTCTCCCTGCCGTGGTGGGTGTTCGCCGCCGTGACGGCCGGGGCAGGAGGCACGGCCGTGAGTCTGGTGCGGCCCCGGCTGGCCTGGGGTTGCCTGGTTGCGTTGTACTTTGTGGCCACGCCGAGCATCTTCTTCCGGCCGGATGGCCTGCTGGCGTCCATCTTTGTGCCCCATGTGCTGCTGCTCCCGCTGCTGCTGGGAAGTTTTTTGCAGGCCGTTGCCAGACGGGAATCCCTGAGCGCCGGCAGCTCACTGCTGCCCCTGCTGCTGCTGGTGCTCGGGCTGCACGGCCTGGCTTGGTTCTGGGCCCCCACACCCGAGTTCGGCCTGTTCAATGTGGGAGCCATGGCGGCGAATGTGCTGCTGTTCTGGGGGCTCGTCCACCACATCCGCACGGTGGCGGACTTGCGCCAGTTGTGCTGGGCGTTGTTCGTGGGCGGCATTGTGTGCGCCGCCGGGGTCACGGCGTCCCAGTGGTGGGAACCGGACTGGAAATACACCCCCAGCGCCTACTGGGGCATGGGATTCACGTTTTTTGTGGGCAGAAACGGCGGCTTTGTGGCCAGCAACCACGCCGCTGCCTATCTGGTGGCGGCAGGTTGTGCAGCGGCCGCCCTGCGCCAGGAGGCCCGCTCCTGGCAGGCCCGGCTGGGCCTGCTGCTGGGGGGCGGGTTTATGCTGTTCGGCATCGTGCTCACCCAGAGCCGCGGGGCGCTCCTGGGCCTGTTTGCCGGAGCCTTTGCCGTGTTTGCCCTCAATGCCCGGCTGCGGCATCGGTTCCTCCGGCATACCATGTCGTTCCTGGTGCTGGTGCTCTGCTGCGTGGCCGTGGCCCAGCCGGGATACCTGGATCGCCTGCTCATCGGCTTCGGCTACACCGGCGATTTGATTTTTGCCGACAAGCCGGGGGAAGAGGAGGAAAGCCAGGAGAACCTGAGCGGCATTTCTGCCCGGTTCCGCATGTGGCGTGACGGGTTGGACGCCATGCAGCAGGATCCCGTCACCTTCCTGGGCGGACTGGGCCCCGGGGGGTTTGTGACCATCACCAAGGAACCGGAGGTGCATTCCTTCTGGCTCACGTTCTTTTTTGACCTGGGTCTGGCCGGAGTGGTGGTGCAGATTTTCATCTGGATCTGGTTGATCAGTCAGTTCAAATCCGTGATCATGAAGCCCATATCGCCGGAGCTGGCCCCGTTTTTCTGGGCCATGCTGGCGGCGTGTCTGGCTGAGCTGGGCGTGCATGGATTGATCGACCATGACCTTACGTCCATGGTGTCGCGGTTCAGCTTTTTGTTCCTGGCCCTGGCCGCAGCAATCATCAAGGTGGCCACCCGGGAACAGCAGGAGGGGCATCGCGCATGTGTGCAACGAGATTCTTCTTTCTGACGCTGCTTGTCATGCTGCTTGGAATGTCTGCCTGTTCGGGCGAGACGCATTCCTCCACCCACACGCGTCCGGCCGGAGCCGTGCCGGTTCGGTCCATCCAGGCGGCCCCCGCATCGAATCAGTTGCCGACTCTACAGCCTGTGCCGACCATGCCGGCTGCTGCCGCGGCGGTGGTGTCGCTGCCCTGGCCCGCAGCCCTGGCCTATCTCTCGCCCCTGGTGCCAGTGGAGGATGCCGGCGCCCAGGTGCACGAGGCGCGATTCTTCCAGCCCATCCTTGTCCAGGCCGTGGATGGCGCCGTGCCCGTGGTGCTGGGGCCGGATCCCATCTGCCTGGAAGCCGCACCCCGGGAGCATACGCCCGGCGTGCCGCCCGCGCAGAATCCCTTCGGCGCGCATCCGGCCAGCCCCAAGGACGGGACCGATTTTTCCCTGGCTCTGGATCTGGGCCTGGGCTGGCACCGCGGCGCTGCGGCCTGGTGGGTGGCCGTGCAGTCCCGGGAGGATCTCGCGGCCGGACTCTACCGCTTTGATCGCATGGACGCCAAGCTTGCCGCGTTGCCGCCGTCCATGGAGGCGGTGGTGAACATCATGCTGCCGGAGCGCCGTCTGGCCCCGGACCGCTGGGAGGTCGCCCCCGGACGGGAAGTCTATGCGGAGTTCATCAAAACCCTGGTCACGCGATACGCCCGGCGTGTGCGCTACTGGCAGTTCGAGAACGAGCCGGACCTCGGGCCCGGTGCGGCGGATCTGCCCGGCTTTGCCCAGCTGCACACCTTCACCGCAGGACGCATCCGCGCCTGGCAGCCGGATGCCCGGCTGCTGTTCGCCGGCTTTACCGGACTGGGCGGCGAGGCGCAGCTTGCCCGACAGTTGGAGCAGGTGGCCGGTCGCGTCGGCACCGGGGATGCCCAGATTTTCGACCTGCACACCTATGGCGGCGTGGGCGGCTGGATGCGGCTGGACGGGCTGTATGCGCAGTTGCGCGCCCGGCTCGATGCCGCCGGCCTTGGGCGGGCCGCCATCTGGATGACGGAGACCGGCACCTGGACCGGTGCGCCCGGCCTGCCCGGCCCAGCAGGTCCGCCCGGCCTGGCAGGCCCGGCAGGGCCAATGGGGCCACAGTCTGCTTCCGTACCCGCCCGGCTGCCCTTCCAGTCCGAGCGGGATCAGGCGCGCGAACTGGTCAAACGCTACGTGCACGGCTTCTTCCTGGGTATCGAACGCATCTTCTGGGCCTGGGGCATCAAGGAAGGATTTCACGACCGCGACCAGATGTTCGACGTCACCGGCCTGGTATACGATGGCCGCGGGGAGGGCGACCCCGGAGACAACATCCCCAAGCTGGGCTACTTTGCCTACAAGCGGCTCATCCGGGCCATGCTCGGGCGCGAGGGCGGGCTGATCCGGCTGGACCTGGGGCCGGGCGTACACGCCTACCAGTTTGACCGCGAAGGAACCCCCGTGATCATTGCCTGGAAGGAATAGGTGTGGCGCTATGGCATTGCGATTGTTGGAAATAGTCGTCAAGGATGAACTTGCCAGACGCATCGTGCATGCCCTTGGTCAGGAGAACCCTGTCCCGCCGCACTGGTTGATGCCCATGGATGACGGTGTTGCCCAGGTGCGCATGGTGCTGGACATGGAAAGCCTGGAGCAGGTGACCGATCTCCTGATGCATCGCTATCATCTGGGGGAGTCCTCCCTTATTTTGGTGCATCCGTTGGAAGCGGTCATCCCTCGGCTCATCAAACCGGAGCCGGAGGCCGAAGCGGTGGAGTCCGAAGACAACGGCGGGAACGGCATCGTCAAAGCCACCGCCCGGCGTCGGCACCGCGAAGAACTGTATTCCGACCTGTACGATCAGGCCCGCCTCTCGCGCAATCATCTGCTGCTGGTGGTGCTCTCCGCCCTGGTGGCGGCCATGGGGCTCATGCGCAACAGCGAAGTGGTCCTGGTGGGCGCCATGGTCATTGCGCCGCTGCTGGGGCCGCAACTGGCGCTGGCTTTTGCCGCCTCCCTGGGAGATAAGCCGCTCCTGCGGCATGCGTTTCGCACCATGGCTTGCAGCATTGTGCTGGGATTGCTCGCCGCCGTGATTTTGGGGCTGGTGATGGAGGTGGACCCCACCGTGCACAGCATGGCCATGCGCACCCGGCCGAGTCTGGCGGATCTGGCCCTGGCCCTGGCTGCAGGCGCGGCAGGGACACTCTGCTTCACCATGGGGCAATCCACGGCTGTGGTGGGGGTGATGGTGGCCGTGGCGCTCATGCCGCCGCTGGCAGCGGCCGGACTCCTGATCGGGCACGGCGCGTGGCGCATGGCCCTGGGAGCCCTGGCGCTCATGGCGGCCAACATCATCGGCATCAATGCCGCGGGAGTGGCGGTGTGCCTGTATCAAGGGGTGCGGCCGGGCACTTGGTGGGAGCAGCAGCAGGCGGCCAAATCCGCCAAAAAGGCCCTGGCGGTGTGGCTGTTGCTCCTTGGCGGCATGGCGGCGGTGCTGGCGTGGTTCTACCGCCCGCAATGAGCCGCATCGGTTTCAACAGCCCGTCGTTGTGGCAGTGGAAATGGAGTCAGGGCAAGGGCGGCAGCGCGCCTTGCCGCCGCAGTTCCCGGATGGCCGCATCAATGCGAGGGAGCCATCGGGCGGCCTTGTCGCCGTGCGCCTTGGAAAAGGCGATGAAATAGGGGGATTCATTCACCACATACGGCTGCCTCGGCAGCATGGCCACTTCCGGGATAATGGCACACAGGTGGTCAATGGATTTGCGGTCGATGACCATGTAATCCAGCCGGCCGGCCAGGCATTTTCGCAGCATGGTCATGGTGTTGGGGGATTCGTCCCGTGCAAACAGGGCGCTGGTGGCGAATGTTGCCGTGGTCGCATAGCCTTTGATCACGCCCACCAGCGCACCCTGCAGATGCGCAAAGCTGGAGACTGTCGCGGCGTCGGCGGTGCAGCCCACCAGGAGGTTCTGCGCCATGCCCAGGGGCTCTTCGCAATACGCCAGATAGGCTTCGCGTTCCGGGGTCCTGAGGGCGGTGAAGACGGCATCGTCCTGGCCGCGGCGCATGCTTTCCAGCACCCAGGGCCAGGGCTGCATGGAAAAGAGAGGCTCGCAGCCGGCCTGGGCGCAGATCTGCCGCACCGCCTCCACGGCCTCGCCCACCACACAGCCGTCCTCTTCGTAGCTGAAGGGGGCCATGTGATCGCAGGCGAAGCGCAGCGATTCTCCGGCCAGCACCCCCGCCGGCCAGAATGCCGGGGCCACCAAGACGGCGGCCAGCAGGAGCAGGGCCGGCAGGAGGCGGTTCATCGCAGCACCAGCAGATGTGCCTGCAGGGCCGTGCCGGAGACGGCGGCAGCCTGCAGTGCGGCGATGCCGCGGGCCAGTTCGTCCTGCACCAGGGCATATTTGTTGGAGAACAGGCCGAACCGGCGCGGGCGGGCGGCCAGCTCCGCATGCAGGGCCTGGAGGGTGGCCAGAAGCCCGGACGCCTCGCGCCAGGTGCCGTGGCTGGCCAGGTGCGCGCCGTCGTCGATGAGCAGATCCAGTTCGTCCAGGTCGGCGTCGGCATCGGTGGTATCGAACCACGTCGAAAGGGCCGTCACGTCCAGCTCCCGGCACAGATCATCCAGCTTGCCGGAAAAGGCTGGCAGTGCGACGAGCGTTTCCGCCAGACACGTCACCTGGCCGTCGTGAAGAAGATTGAGCCGAAGCGATGGCGGCATGGCCACATCCTGGGCGTTGCGTGGTCATGGAACCCCGGCAGTCCTTCGCGAATGGGACGCGGGGCAGGTCCATGAAGCGTTATCGTCTGCCGGCGGGCAAGTCCAGTGCCTGCCGCATGGTCCGTCCTGACTGTTTGAACGTGGACCAATCATTCCTTATAGATCCGCGGGCCGTGAGGCGTGTCTTCCACGCGGCAGCCGGCGGCCTGCAACGCCTCGCGCAGGCGATCCGCGGCGGGGTAGTCCTTGGCGCGGCGGGCGGCTTCGCGTTCGGCCACCAGGGCGGCGACCTCGGCGGGCCAGGCGCTGGCCGGCAGGGGCAGGCGACTGTGATCCAGCAGGCCAAGGATGTCATCGTGGGCGCACAGGGTCTGCCACAGGGCGGCGGCATCGCCAGGGGTCAGGGTGCTGGCCTGGGAGAGGATGCGCCGGCAGCCGCGCAACAGGGTGGGCCAATGGCGGTGCAGGCTGCAGGCCTCGTCCATGGTGTGCTGGAAGGATCGGGTCAGCTCGTCGCACAGGGTCTTGACCGCGGGAGCCGGCTGGGCCGACTGGGCGGGCTGGGCGGCGAGTTCCACCAGCACGGCGGCGGCCTGCTGGATGCGGTTCCAGTTGGCCGTCCACATCTCCAGGTTGTGCGCGCTCAGTTGCAGCGACTTGGACGGCGCGGCGGAGAGCAGCCACAACCGCAGGGCGCGGGGAGGGATGGCCGGCAGCAGGGCCGGATCCAGCGTGCCTGCGGGAGATTGCAGCGTCACCCAGGCCAGGGGCTCCACACCCGCGCCCAGCCGCCAGATGGCGCGGAAGTTCTCCAGATGCGGAAAACTGTGCGCCTGCCCGGCCAGAAAGACGCTTAGACGCGGCAGGGCCTCCAGGGCCACGGCCGCCAGTTGCAGGAACCAGCTGGGCCGCACGTTGCCCCAGCTGGTGGGGATGAGATCCCCATGCTTGAGATCCTGCAGGGACACACGCTTGAGCAGGGTGAAGTCCTTGGGATTCTCCTTCACGTAGTCGGCCAGATCCACGGTCTTGCCCAGGGAGAGCTTTTCCAGATCCGTGTGGGAGAGCTGCCCGTATTCCGGGAACCGCAGGACGTCAAAATAGACGGAGCGCAGTTTTTCGTACGCCGCCCCCTTGGACAGGAGCTTCTCGGCGATTTCCAGCAGCCGGGGCACGGCCTTGCTGGCCGGGAAGAAGCCCAGGGCGCGGCAGCCCAGGGCCTCGGCCTGCCAGGCGAAGTGTTTCAGGCGGGCTTCGCTCAGGGCCTCGCGGGAGACGCCCTCGGCGCGGGCGGCAGCCAGGGCGCGGTCGTCCAGATCGGCCACGCCGGCCACGGCCTGCGCATCCACCCCGCGGGCGCGCAGCTGTCGGGCCAGCACGTCCAGATGCACCATGCGCCGCCAGGGCTCGGGATCGTCCATGATGTGGATGGCGTCCAGGGGTGGCGCCATGGTGTACAGCCCCAGGGGCCGGGGGGCGGATTCCAGGTACACGGGCTGGCCGGTGCGCCGGTCGTGCAGATGCAGGCCGGCCTGGGGACGGCGGGCAAACAGCGGGGTGGAGAGATAGCGTTCGCCGCTGTCCGGGAACAGCACCACCACCAGGCCTTCCTCCAGCTCCTGGGCCACCTTGATGGCCCCCACCATGGCCGCGCCGGAGCTCATGCCCACCAGCAGGCCTTCTTCCCGGGCCAGGCGGCGGCACATCTCGAAGCTCTCGTCGTCCTCCACGCGCACGATGCGGTCGGGGACTTTTTTATCATAGATGCCAGGCGGGTAGGATGCCTGCATGTTCTTCAGCCCCTGGAGGGCGTGCCCGGGCCGCGGCTCCAGGGCAATGACCTGAATGGCCGGATTGCAGGCCCGCATGCGTTTGGCAATGCCCATCACCGTGCCGGAGGTGCCCAGGGTGGCCACCACGTGCGTCACCTTGCCCTCGGTCTGCTCCCAGATTTCCCGGCCGGTGCCATCGTAGTGGGCGGCGACGGAGGCGGGATTGTTGAACTGGTCCATGAGCACGTAGGTTTCGGGATGCTCGCGGGCCAGGCGGTAGGTTTCCTCGATGGCGCCGTCGGTGGAGAGGTGGCCGGGGGTGAGCTGGATTTCCGCGCCGTAGGCCTGCATGATCATCTTGCGCTCGGCCGAGGCGGTTTCCGGCATGAGTAGTCGAAGTTTGTAGCCCTTCACGGCGCAGACCATGGCCAGGCCCACACCGGTGTTGCCCGAGGTGGCCTCGATGATGATCTTGTCCGGGCCGAGAAGTCCCTGACGCTCCGCCGCCTCCACCATGGCCAGGGCCACGCGGTCCTTGATGGACCCGCCGGGGTTGCGGGCTTCGAGCTTGGCCAGGATGGTCACTCCCGGCTTGGAGAAGACGCGGTTGATGCGCACAAGGGGCGTTTGCCCGACGGCGGTGAGCACATTCTCATGGTGCATGCGGCAAACTCTGGTGTCTGTTGAAGATGCGGGGCGTGTGCGGCAGGGAGGATCATACGGCCGATCGGCCCTGCTTGCAAGCTGGCCACGTCATCAGACTGGCAGGATAGTTGCTAGCAATCCTGTGGATCGACAACCGCCTGACGCTGGCCGCAAAGGACGAGCTCATGGAACACGCGCTGCTGGACTGCGAATCGTTGGAACACGCCCCGTATCTGCAGGGAAACCTCACGGCCCTGGCTGCCGCCTCTCCGGCCGTGGCCGCCTGGCTGGAGGCCAATCCCCAGGCCGGGCCCCTGTTCCGGGAGCGCTTTTTCCTGCACCGGCCAGGCCTTGCGGACTGGCGATTGGATGGCGGGTCCTCCCTGTTTGCCGTGGCGCCGCCGCCGGTGTTTTATCGGGACTGGACCCCCGCCGAGGACGCGTCCTCCCGCGAGCAGCTGGCCCGCTCGGCCACGGTGGTGGCCGGTTGTGGTCTGGGCTACGGCATCAACCAATTGCTGCGGTTTCTCCCGCCGGCCCATCGCATTCTGGTGGTGGAGCCACGGCCGGAGCTGCTGTTGGCTGCCCTGGCCTCCACGGACTATGCCCCCTTTATTGAGCGGGGAAAAATCCTGTTCCTGCCGCCGGTGCGGGAGGTGGTGGATCATGCCCTGCAACAACTGGATGTGCAGTTTCTCTTTGGCCGCATCGATCTCAAAGGGGATACGCCCAGCCGGCAACTTGGCCCGGAATACGCCCAGCTGACGATCATGTTGCGCGAATTGCTGGAAGGCATTGCCGTGGAGCTGAGCACCATGCGCCGCCGTCAGGATGTGATGGTGGGCAACGAGCTGGGCAACTTCCAGGCCGCCATGGAACACGGATCCATCAAGGGACTGGCCGATAAGGGCCGGGGGGTGCACGCCGTCATCCTGGGGGCGGGCCCGTCCCTGGAGCAGACGGCGCCGCTGCTGGCTGCTGCCAAAGACGTGCTGCTGGTCACCGCGCTGCAGACCCTGCCGGCGTTGCAACGGCTGGGCATCAGGCCGCATCTGTGCATGGCCATTGACTATTCCGCAGGCATGCGTGCGGTGTATGATCGCCTGGATCCGGACTATGCCCGCGGCATCCCGCTGCTGTACTCCACCAAGATCATGCCGGACGTGGTGGCCGGCTATCCTGGTCCCAGGCTCCCGGTCTGGACCCGCGGCGGGTTGGGCACCTACATCTTTTCGGATCGCGAATATGTGCTCAATGCCGGCGGCAACGTCAGCGTGGCGTTGTTTCGGCTGCTGACATGGCTCGGCGTCAAGATGGTGACACTGGCCGGGCAGGATTTTGCCTGGAAGGCGGAGCAGTCCCATGTGACAGGGCACCATGCCAACTGCGCGGCCGAGCCCAACCGGGTGCCCCTGAAAAACGCCGCCGGGGAGGCCATCTGGTCCACGGTGTCGTACACCACGGCCCTGCGGGAGCTGGGGGCGGAGATTGTCCGCAGCGGCGTGCCCGTGGTCAATCTGTATGGCGGCGGCGCGGTGATTGCCGGCGCGCGGCAGGTGGATGCGGCGGCATGGGACGCCGAGGCCTTGCCGGCTTCCGATGCCGGCAGCGTGGCCCGGGTCCTGGAGCTGCTGGAGCAGGCCCGCCAGCCTGTGGCGCGGCCGACGTATCCGGCGCGGTCGGACCAATGGTCCTCGTCCTTGCGCGCGCTGCTCAAGCACCTGGAAAAGTGTTTCAAGAAGGTGGAAAAAGAGCAGCAGGCCATTGGCGAGGCCGTCTCCAGACTGCGGGCTTTCCTGCGCCAGGATCCGCTGTATCTCCCGTATCTGTATAATGAAGTCATGGATGTGAACGGCATGCTGCACCTGGGACGCCCCTTCGCCCCCCGGGACCTGCCGGCCCTGCGCCAGATTTGCAGCCGGGTCAACACCAAGGTCCGGGAGATGGACCGTGTGGTGTGCGGCTGCGGCGTCAATCCAGGAGCAGGGGCCAGATCCCGGGCCATGCGACCGGCAACGGCGGGGGCGGCATCCATCCGGTCCCGATCGGCGTTGGGATGAAGGCGGTTGCGGTAGAGCCATCGCACAACGCCCCAGATCGCCGTCGCGTCAGATCTGAGATGCGCCAGTCCCGCAGGATTCATGGATGACAGTCTCGCCCCGTTGGGGTAGCTTGACCCGATACCGATCAGGGGGATGTTCCCCAAGCCGGGAAGGCTGCCGCCCCTGTGACAGTGGGCTGGCGAGTGTCATCAGTCTGGTGAAGGAGAATCCGCGTGACCGACGAATGCGCCTGCTCCCCCGCGTGCGCAGACCGACTGACCATCCTGGTGTTGGCGCAGGAACCGCATCGCCGTGCCCGGCTGCAGGCACTGCTGCCTGCCCAATGTGTGACGCTGGCGGATGACCTGGGCGATGCCGTACGGCTGCTGTCCCGCGGCGGCTTTGATCTGGTGGTGTTTTTTTCGTGCGATCCCGCCTCCCATCAACCCATGGGCATGCTGCTGCAGGCCGGCCCGCTCACGCCGGTGGTGGCGGTGGTCCCCTGGGAGGAAGCCAGCCTGGATCTGCTGGCCCAGGGCGCGCTGGAAGTGCTGGTGTGGGATGCCCTGGACGAGCCGGCCATGCGCACGGCCTTGCGTCGGGCCCAGGCGCGCCAGAAGGCGGCCATGCCCCTGGCCCTACAGGAGGAGATTGTCAGCCGCATTGTGGAGCAGGCTCCCGTGGGCATGGCGCTGGTGGGGTTGAACCGTCGGTTGCAACTGGTGAACGAGGAGTTCGCCCGCATTGCCGGGGTGGAGCGAACCCTGCTGACCCGGCTGTGGATCTCGGATCTCTTTGCCGAGGACGATGCCGCCGTGCTGACCCTGGAAATGGGCCGCCTGCTGGCTGGCGAGGCCGAATCCACCGTGGCGGAGCATCGTTGCCTGCGTCAGGATGGCGGTGTCGTCTGGGTGCATCGGGCCATGCGGCTCATGCGGGACGATCAGGGCCGGCCCCTGGCCTATCTGCTGATCATGGAAGACGTGGAATATGCCAAGCGGGCGGAAGGCCACCTCAAGCAGACCCTGCGCGAGCTGGAGATCATTTACGAAAACAGCCTGGTGGGCATCCTGGAACTGCAGGGGGACCGCACCATCGTGCGCTGCAACCGCCGCGCAGCCGAGCTGCTGGGCTACATCCCCGAAGAGCTGTTGGGCCAGAGCGCCCGCTGCCTGCATCTTTCGGACGAGACGTACGCCGAAGCCGCACAGACGCTGTTCGCCCAGCTGGCCACCCGGGATCTGCTGCAGGCGGAGTGCCAGTTGCGCAGGAAGGACGGCGAGCTCATGTGGGTGCAGCTGTGGGGCAAGGCCCTTTCTCCGCCGCATCTGGAACGCGGGGTGATCTGGCTGCTGGACGACATCACCGACCGCAAACGCTCCGAGGAACTGCGGCGGGACATGGAACGCATTACCCAGCATGATCTGAAAACCCCCCTCAACGCCATCCTGCCCATCCCGGAACTCGTGCGCATGAGCGGCCCCCTCAATGCCGAACAGGCCGAGCTGCTGCTGCAGGTGGAGCTTTCCGCCATGCAGATGCAAACCATGATCACCCGGTCTCTGGATTTGGTGCGCATTGAGCAAGGCCGGTACACCTTTACCCCTGTGTCGGTGGATCTCTGCGTCATGCTGCGCAAGGTGCTCAAGGATCTGCAGCCCCTGGCCCGGAGCCTGGAGGTGATGATCCGGGCCACGGTCAATGGCAGCGTGCTGGAACACCCCGGTGGGGGGCAGACGGCCATGGCGGCCTCGGATCCCCTGCTGTGCTATTCCATCCTGGCCAATCTGTTGCGCAACGCCCTGGAAGCCTGCCGCCCGTACGAAGAGGTGGACGTGCGCATCGTCTGCGAGGCCGGCTGCCTGCTCAGCGTCCACAATCCCGGCATGGTGCCGTCGGAAATCCGTCCCCGATTCTTCGAAAAATACGTCAGCCATGGCAAGCCGCGAGGGCTGGGCCTGGGGGCCTATGCCGTCAAGCTCATGACAGAGGTCCAGGGCGGGACGGTGTGTCTGGAAAGCGACGAGCGGCACGGCACCACGGTGACGGTGGTGTTGCCGCCCTGGCAGGCTGCGCAGGAGTAGCATCCCATCATGAAACTATCCTGGAATGCGCCAGGGACGCTGGGGCTGTGCGCGGCGTCCTTGCTGGTGTTAGGACTGCAGGCCCTGCTGCCTGCCGTGGCCGGGGTGTTTGCCTCCCCCGTGCGGGTGGACCCGGCAGACCCCCTCTTTTTTGCGCAATGCGTGCTCCACGTGCTGGGACATGTGGACTTTTCCCACCTTTCGAACAACCTGCTGCTGTTGCTGCTGCTGGGTCCCATGGTGGAAGCCCGGCACGGCACCGGCTGGTTTTTGAGCATTGCGGCGCTGACGGCCGTGGTCACGGCCCTGGCGGCCCTGGGACTGGGGCACCGGGTGCAGGGACTCAGCGGCGTGGTGTTCACCTGCATCGGGCTGGCCTCCGTGGCCGGGGCGCGACGCGGCGAACTGCCCGTGACCATGCTGCTGGTGCTGGGGGTGTATCTGGGTACGGAAGTGCTGGATTTGCTGCGAGATGATGCCGTCTCCCAGCTTTCCCACCTCATCGGCGGGGTGGTGGGCGCCGGCGTGGGCCTGGCGTTGGCGGATCGGGAACCATAGCAGCACGAGAGACGCCGGGGGAGCCCGGCGTTGCAGACTCCCCCGGCACGCACCGTGAGAGCATTTTACTCTTGAAAAAGGACATACGAGAGGGGAAACCTTTTGNAAGAACCTTTCTTTAGAACGGTTTTCCCCCGAGAACTCCTTTCAAAAGTAAAATGCGTTAGCTGGTGATTTCGATCTTTCGGGCCTTGGCTTCTTCGGCCTTGGGCAGGGTCAGCGTGAGCACGCCGTTGGCGAAGTTGGCGGCAATCTTGTCTTCCGCCACCGGGGAGGGCAGGGACACGCTGCGGGAAAAGCTGCCGTAGCTGCGCTCCACGCGATGGAATGCGCCTTCCTGCGTTTCTTCCTCAAATTTCTTTTCGCCCTTGATGGTCAGGATGCCCTTGTCGATGGTCACTTCGATGTCCGAAGCGGCCACGCCGGGCAGTTCGGCCGTCACTTCCAGGGCGTCTGGCATTTCGCGCAGGTTCATGGCCGGCGTCACGCCGCCTTCGGTCATCCGAGCGAAGGGGAGCCCGTCCAGCGGCGTCTTCCAGAAGTCTTCCAGCAGATTGGCCAGGTCGGCCATGCTTGTCATGCCCCCGGGACGGCGGGGATCCCCCAAAGAGACCCGGCGGCGCTGCACATCGGGAACAAAGGTGCGGAACATGATGGACCTCCTTGTCATGATGTATGTTGTGGTGGTTGCACAAGCAACATAACCAGGGAGCATGCCGTGTCAAGATGCTGACGGGCCTTGCCGCACGGGAAACAATGCCGGGCTCAGCTTGGGGCGTTCGTCAATTTATCCAGCCTGTTCTGTGAATGGCCCGCGGTCTTGTTCACCCTGGGCCAGCGCTGGGGGGTACTGAAAAATCACATGCGCATCCAGCGGATTGCCCGGGGAGTTCGGAGGGAAGTCCATGGCCGCATCCGCCACCTGTCCGCCGGGCGGCAACAGCTGACCCTGCAGGCCCACCAGACGGCAATCGCTGAACACCATGGACAGGGGATGGTGCGATCCCATAAGCCCGCGGCACACGCCCCGCACACACACGCTGCTGCCGCGGGGCAGGGCGGCGAGATCCGGCCCTGGAACCGCAAACTCCAGAAAGGCTTCGGCTCGTCGGGTTGGTCCTTCGATGACGGCAAAGGCGAAGTCGCCCGGCTCGCCCACTTCCCGCAGCGAGCCGTGGAGGAGCAGGGTGCGCCCCATGGCGAAGGGCACGTCGGCATTGGCCAGGCCGTTGGTCAGGCTGGCGTGCAGGGTGTCCACTTCGGCCAGGGTATCGAATTGCAGGGGCTGGCTGTTTGCGGCCAGGACAAAGCACAGGCCGCGCAACCCCGCGACCCGGACGGTCATTGGTGCAGGGGGTTGATGGCTGGCATAGGCCGCCAGCATGGCGTCCCGGGCTGCATCGGCCAGGGGGAAAGGCCGATAGACGTGCCGACAGTGCCGGCAGGTGGCTGGAGCCGCGGTTTCCCGGGGTCTGATCAATGCTTCCCGTCCGCATGCCGGACAGGCATATACCAGAATGAATTCAATGCGTGCGGGGGCAACGGCGTTCGGCATGGGACAATCCTGCAATGCAAGCACAGCGGCCATGGCCCGGGCGGGGGAGTCCGGCCCGCGGCCATGACCATATGCATGCTATCGCAAGAATGCCTGCGCTGTCAGCAGGACAGGGGAATCAAAATCGCGCCAATTGATGCGCAGCGCGGGGCGGTTGCGGCGACTTGCCCTGGCGGGACTGCCTGTCCGGATTGGCCGGATTGGCCGGATTGGCCGGATTGGCCGGATTGGCCGGATTGGCAAAGAGATCGCCGGGCAGAGCGCGCTGATTGCGCTGATCGTACTGCCCCAGGGCGAAGAAGTCCACGGCCTCCAGCATCTGCACCGCCTGGGCGGCCAGGGTCTGGGCCGTGCTGCTCACCTCTTCGGCTGTGGCTGCATTCTGCTGGATGACCTGATCCAGCTGGCCGATGGCCTTGTTGATCTGCATGGCGCCGGCTTTCTGCTGTTCGGAGGTGGCGGCGATTTCCTGGATCAAGGCGGCAGTGCGCTGGATTTCCGGCACCAGTTGCCCAAGCTTGCGTTCCGCCTCTTCAGCCACAGCCACACTGGAGCCGGACAGCGTGCCAATTTCCGCCGCCGCCGTGCCGCTGCGTTCGGCCAGTTTGCGCACTTCCGCGGCCACCACGGCAAAACCCTTGCCCTGATCGCCGGCGCGGGCCGCCTCGATGGCGGCATTGAGGGCCAGCAGATTGGTCTGGCGGGCGATTTCTTCGATGATACTGATTTTCTCGGCAATCTGTCGCATGGCGGCCAGGGTGTGGGCCACGGCCTCGCCGCTTTGCCGGGCTTCATTCGCTGCAGCCATGGCGATGGTGTCCGTCTTCTGGGCGTGTTCCGTATTGTGGGCGATGCTGGAGGACATCTCCTCCATGGAAGAGGAAATTTCCTCAATGGCTGCGGCTTGTTCTGTGGCTCCCTGGGCAAGGCTCTGGCTGGAGGAGGAAAATTCCTCGCAGCCGGCAGCCACACGCTCGGCAGAGCCCTTGACGTCCAGAATCACGGTCCTGAGCCGGCCCATCATGCTCCGCAAGGCCAGGGCCAGGTCGCCGGTTTCGTCGCTGCCGGCGTAGGTCACCTGATGGAACAATTCTCCCCGGGCCATGCCCTGGGCGGCATCCACTCCCTCGCGCAGGGGACGGGTGATGATGCGGGCCAGGAAGAGTCCCAGCGCCACGGCCAGCAATGTGCCCGCGACCATGCCGGTCACGGCCACGGTGGATGCCAGGCTGGCACTGGACTGGGCCTGCTGGGAGGCCTGCTGTGTGGCGGCGGATACGTGCTCCAGCAGCCGGTCGAGCACCTGGAATGTCACCACCTGCCTGTCCCGGGTCACCACCATGGATTGGCGGTACATTTCCTGATACATGGCCTCGGCTTTGTCCGCCTCCGCAGCCAGCGCGCCGAACATGGAAAAGGTGGAGGCCATGGCCGGGAGCATGGTTTTGTATGCAGCACCAGCTGCTGCATGATCCTTGGCGGCCACGTGGCTTTTGATGTCGGCCACGCCTTTATGGAAGGCGTTGTGGTGCGGCGTGATATCCTGCAGGGCATTCTGGATGGCCTGATTGCGGATGGCCTTGCCTTCACCCTGCAGCCACTTGCCGAAGTTGCAGGCCGTGGGATCCGTGCCGCCTTGCAGGGGCATGTCCAGGTGCAGGAGATTGTTCACATTGGTGGCCAGAGCGTAATGGTCCCCGCGAAAAAGCTCCATCTTGCGGCGCAGATCCGTGGGGTTGCGTACGTCCACGGCGTCCAGTTCATGGGAGCGTTGCAGGAAGAGGGCATTGCTGGCGTCCCATTCCTTCCAGGCGGCATGCAGCTCGGTCCAGGCAGGATCCTGACCCAGCAGGGGGGCCAGGGTTTCGAACGCATGTGTCAGGGCGGTTTGGGCGCTCTGCGCATTCTGGTACTGGCGGGCCTTGTCCTCCCCGGATATCCCGGGCGCCAGCAGGGTGCGGGTGGCCACCCGCAGGCGTTCGGCCTCGGCCTTCAGGGTGATGAGGTGTTCGACGGCAGGCAGCTGCACGTCCGTCAACGAGATGATGTTCTGGTCAAGCGCATTGATGGATCGCAAGGTGGCCAAGCCCACGACTGCAGTGATGACCGCTGCCCCGAGAAAGCCTCCCACCAATTTGTGCCGTAGGCGAAGCCGCATGTTGATATCTCCCGGCGTATAATTCTGTCGCGCAATTGCAGGGGGAACCTATCAACTTTGGGGCGGCAGTCAATCCGTCAGTTTTAGGGGGAAATACGCAGTGGCGGGATTACGCGCCCGGTTTGAGCACGTCGAGGATCTGCAGGCGGGAGGCATGCCAGGCAGGATAGGCGCCGGCAGCCAGCCCCAGGAGTGTGGAGCCGGCCAGGGCGCCAGCCAGCAGCAGCGGGTCGGCCACAAAGGGCAGTTTCCCGAACTGCGCCGCGGCGAACATGAGGAGCATGGCTCCGGCCACACCCAGCAACCCGCCCACACCAGCCATGAGGCCGGCTTCCAGCAGGAACTGACGGATGATGTCCGCACGCCGGGCACCGGCGGCGCGGCGTACGCCAATTTCCAGCCGCCGGGCCCGCACCAGCAGGATCATGATGGACAGAATCCCCAATCCGCCCACGGAAAAGGAGATGCTGGAGCTGATGAGCCCCAGGGTGCCCACCAGATCCAGGGCCTGGCGCTGCAGGCGGATGGTGTCTTCCGCGGTGAGCACGCTGAAATCCTCGCGCTGGCCGGGGCCGATGCGGTGGCGTTGGCGCAGCATCTCCGCGGCGGCCGTCTTGAGGGCGGCCTTGTCTGCCGTGGGGGCCAGCTCCAGGTAGACGCCGTTGATCCAGTCCTGATTGGACAGCCTGCGCATGAAGGTGTCCAGGGGCACATAAGCCTGCTCGTCCTGGTTGCTGCCGGCAAGGTCTGCACCTTTGGGCGAGGAGACGCCCACCACGTGCAGGGTGGCGCGATAGGCGCGGATGCTTTGGCCCACGGCGCGGGCGGGGTCGTCGAACAGCCGCTCGGCGATGGCCCAGCCCAGCACGCAGACCATGGCCCGGCCGGCTTCGTCCTGCGGCGTGATGAAGCGGCCGTGGGCCATCTCCAGGCTGCGCACCCGGGCGTAGTCCGGCCATACACCCACCAGGGTGGCCGCAATCTGGATGGCGTTGAACTTCAGGGGAATGCTTTTCTGGGCAAAGGGCGAGCCAGCCAGCACGCCCGGCAACGACCCCTGCAGGGTGAGGGCGTCGGCGATGGTGAAGGTATGGGCCAGGGTGCCGGTGGTGGCGCCGCTGCGGCGGAAGCGCACCTGGCCGGAGACGGCGGCGAACAGATTGGGACCGAGTTTCTCCGTTTCCATCTCGGCCTGCCGGACCATGGACTTGGAGACGTGCTGCACCCCGGTGAGGGCCAATGCGCCAAGAAACACGCCCAGCATGGCCAGGATGGTCCGCAGCTTGTGCACGGCCAGGGAGGCCAGGGCGATCTTGAGGCTCAACCACATGGCGGGACTCTAGCGGCAGGACTGCAGACAAGGCAAGGGCGCTTCGAAAAGATTAACGCATGGTAAAAAAATCTGTGACTATTGCGCCCCCTCGGGACTATTGTCTTCAACAGCATGGACCAGGAACGCGAACACTCCATCATCCGCCAGGTGCTCGCCGGGGACCGCGAGGCGTTCGCGCTGCTGGTGGAGGCGTATCAGCACCCGCTCTTTCACATGGCGTACGTGCTTACCGGGTCTGCGGATCAGGCGGAAGATCTGGTCCAGGAAACCTTTGTCCGCATGTACGACAAGCTCGGCACCTTCCGGCTGGAGCCGGGCGTCCGGCTGACGCCCTGGATGTTCGCCATCTGCCGCCATGCGGCGTTTCGGCAAAACAAGCGGGGACGCCGGATGGTGACGGGCTGCGCGCATCTGGTGGAGGAGGGCAGCCCGCCCGAGGACGACGCCAGCATGACCGCCGGAACCGCCTTCGAGGCCCGGATGGCTGCATCGGATGGCGAGGAGATGTTGTTTCGCACCGAGCAGGGCCGCACCCTTGCGCAGCATCTCATGCAGTTGCCCCTGGAGCTGCGCGAAGCGCTGGTGTTGCGGTTCACCGAGGATCTTTCATTCAGGGAGCTGGCGGAAGTGCTGGGAATTTCCGAACAGGCGGCCAAGATGCGGGTCTATCGCGGGCTGGCCAGATTGCGGGAAACCCTGCCCGGCCATGTACGGGGTTGAGATCGGGAAGACACGGGAAACACCGGACGGAGTTTTGATGCGACATGAACTGGAGAACGAAACCCTGCAGCCGGCGGTTCGTGGCCTGACCAGCGAGGAGCGCCACGAGTTGCGCGCTGTCCTGCCTGCTGGCGGGGACGTGGCGGGCTGTCTGGCGGAGCTGGAGGGCCTGGCCCTTGTGCTGCGCCACGGCGAGCGCGCCCTGCCGCCCCCGGGGCTGTGCAGCCGGGTCATGGCCGGGGTGCCCCTCAGGCGTCCGGGCCTGGGCGGGCGACTGCAGGACTGGTACCAGCGCCAGCTTGGCGTCGCGGCCTGGCTGCCGGGACGCATCATTGCCGCCACCGCCGGGCGGTGTCATTATTTTTTCCATTTTGTCGGGCTGCTGCATGTGGGCATGGGGCTGGTGCTGGCGGCAGAGCTGCAGGGCTATGCGCACATGTTTCCCAGTCTGGTGGGACGTCAGCCGGAGCTGGCCTATGCGCTGGCCGCGCTGCTGTTCTGCCTGGGGATGCTGGCCGCCCGGCGCACGCCTGCAACCCGCGCCCTGGCCCGGCTGGGCCTGGTGGTGTACATGGCAGTGGTGCTGGGCAACGGGCTGGGCATTGCCGCCAGCTTTGCGGCACACGGCGCAGTGCTTGCCGCCGTGGCCTTGTCTGGCTGCGGTCTGGTGTTGGGATCGTTTCTTGGAACCATTTTGTTCACATGTGCAGGAGAACGACGCCATGCCTGAGCAGGTCCATTGCGCAGTCGCCCGTTCCTGGATGCAGGCCGGGTTCACCTTGATAGAACTGGTCGTCACGTTGATCATCCTTGGTCTGCTTGCCGGCTTCGTCGCCACGCGGTTCAATACGATGGAGGTCAATTACCATGCCGAGGTGCAGGCCCTGCAGGCCACCTTGCGCTTTGCCCAGGTCATGGCCATGGGTGATGACGAACTCTGGAATATCAATATCAACGGCGACACCTATGAACTGCAGCGCAACTGCACCGCGCAGCCGGATGACGTGCGCCTGGTGCGCATCCCTGGGCACGATTCCGTCACGTATGGCGTTCCCCACGGGGTGTCCCTGTTCGGCTCACAGAACATCGCCTTCAACAACCGCGGACAACCGTGCGACTGCCAGGGCGTGGCATTGACCGCCGACACCACCGTTACGGTGCAGGCCAGTGCGTTGCCCTCTGGGTCAAGTGTGGGCAGTTTCGTTCTGACGCAAAATACGGGGTTCATCCAATGAGCAGCTCTCTTCGCGCGGCAGCCGCCGGCCCCCCGCGGCACATCTCTCCGGCGACCGGCTTCACGTTGGTCGACACCATCGCCACCCTGAGCCTGCTGGCCGTTGTCGGGGCGGCGGTCTTTTCCTTCATGCAGACAGGGACCACCATTGACGCGCCCGTGCAATCCCTGCGGGCGGACAAGAGCCTGGAATATGCCATGGAAAACATCCTGGCGGACTACTACAACAACTATGCGCGCAGCTGGCTGGATTCCCCGCCGGAAGACTTTGACGTGTGCAACGCCAGCATGCCGCGGTACAACCCCAGAAACAATGCCACAGCCGTGGAGGAAGGGGCTGGCCACTTTTCTGCGCTGATGCTGTTTCAGACGGAACTGGAGGCCAATGCCAGCAAGTATGGCAACATCACCATTACGGACATCGAATGCGTGCAAGTGCAGGATACGGACACCCTGGACATGCAGCAGCTGCGGGTGGTGTTGCAGAGCAACAGCACGGTCAATCCCCAGCAGATGACCCTGTTTATTGGCAGATAGGAGACGAGCATGCGGATTCGGGCAACACAACGCGGATTTTCCCTGGTGGAAATGGTCGCTGCGCTGGTCATCCTGGGGATGGTGGCAGCTGCGGGAACCATGGGCATGGCCGAGGTCATGCGCTCATATGTCATGTCCACGGACCATTTGCGAATGGCCCAGAAAACCCAGGTGGCCCTGAGCAGAATGTATGTGGAATTGCAGCATCTGGCGGAAGTCACTGCCGGCACGCAAACCAGCATCACCTATCGGCCCCGGTTCAAGTTCGCCGATGGCGTGCTGAATCCCGTGACCCTGACGTACACCAACGACAACCTGCTGCTCGATGGTGATGTTCTGCTGGATAATGTGCTTGGCTTCACCCTCCGCTATTGCACCACCAGCGATACGACGTGCAATCCGACATCGAGCTTCAACAACGCCACAACGGAAGTCATAGAAGTGGAAGTGACTGTGGGCGGGGCGGATACCGGTGGGGGGAGCGGAAGAAGCCAAAGAACCTTCACCACCCGCATTCAGCCCGTCATTTTCCATTTCTCCTAGCCGCTTCGCAATCAGGAGCACTTCTTATGTACGTCGCCACTTCCATTTCATGTCCAGGGGGCCAGCCATCTCCTGCGTCCAAGACTGCCTGCCGGACTGCGCACGGCACCATGCAGGGCTTCTCGCTGGTGTATGTCACCATCATCATCACCGTGGTGGCCGCCGTTGCGGCGGCCATGGTGTCCATCACCTCCACCACGCAGTTTAGTCAGCTGCGCGAGCATTACATCATGCAGGCCCGCTACGTCGCCATGGCAGGCCTGGCTTATCTGAACACCGTGCCCACGAATCACCGAAGCCTGAAGGACCAGATCTTCGAGGTGCATGACGACCAGGGCAACCTCATCGGGCAGTACACCTTCACCTCCGTGCAGCGGCTCACCAGCCTCAAGGTGCAGGCCGGCATTCTCGGCGTTGCCGCCCCGGGCACAGCCCGCGAGGCGACCTATTACATGGAGGGCGAGGCCCAGGAGGATTCTTCCGCTATTGCCAGCTCCGTGCAGGAAGACTTCGAGGATTTCACAGTCATCAATTCGGATCCCACCAAGCAGGGCACGAAAAAGGTCGATGGCAAGGACGACATCTCCTACAGCAGCCGGGCGCGTCGTGGCTCGGCGTCGGAGTCGGAATACGGCGGCTCCGACGGCAAGGAAGTGACGCCTGGCGAGGTGGACGGCCCCAACGCCTTCAGCGTGGGCGCGGGCGAGTTCAACAACTTCGGCATCGCCACCTTCACCGGCAGTCGTAACTTCAAGTACAATACCTGCGTGGAGGGCGAGTGCGACTTCAAGCTCGGCATGCGCTTCTTCATGACCGTCTGGTATGAACAAAACGATGCCGACGGGCTGGTCATCACCCTGTTCAACGGCGACAACAACGACAAGTACGCCGTGGGTGGGAACTCGAAATGGGGCGAAATGATCGCCTATGCCGGAGACTCGCGGGTGTATTCCGGATCGACCCTGACCAGATTTGTCGATCCTGGAGCCGACGGCATCCAGGCGCCCAAGCTGGGGGTGGAAATCGACAACTACGGCAACGAAGGGAAAAGGATCTGCGGGTACTCCAACAACCAGTCCAAGTCGCAATATTGGTATCGTAAAACAGAGCCAACAGGGGCCAGCCGCTACGACTATGGCGGCGGCTCTGGCCCGGGCGCCTTTGACCATATCGCGTTCGTCGGCTGGGGATTGGATCTGCCCTGGGGCTGCGCCTGGTACAAGGCAGAAAGCACCAGCGCGTATTCCGCGTCCACAGGCGGGAAATACTCCAACGCTGCCGGCTCCTCCACCTATGACGACAACCAGCACACCCGCGAAAGCTGGATGTGGAACCCTCTGCAGTACCATAATCCTGTCGCCAACCGCGACAATGAAGTGACCATGCGCACGTCGTCTGTCCGGCGGGTGGCGCAGACGTTTTATCTGGAGGAGCCGCTGCGTCCTGCCCAGGCACACATCTACCTGCGCACCCCGGCCGGCACGAAAATTGGCAAGAACCTGAAGGCATATATCTACGCCACCACGACATCCGGGTCCGGCCGTGTGCCCACGGGCGGGTATCTGGCCGAAAGCACTGCCAATACTGACACCGTCACCGACCGCATCCTGCCCACGGACGGCACCACCTCCTCCAGCACCAAGGAATGCATCTACACCGATGGCACTGCGGTGTTCGTCGGCTTCAACTTTACCGGCACCTGGAGCACCAGCAAATCCGACTTGCTGACGCCGGGGTGGTACGCCCTGGTGCTGGAATATGGCACCAGCAACTCAGACAGCAACCTGCGCGTGCAGGTGGATAGCACCGCGCCGACGCATCCCGGCAACTTCGCCACGTACAACGGGTCCAACTGGAGTACGGACTCCTCCAGGGACATGATTTTCTACGTCCTCTTCGATCCGCCCAATTTTCAGCGGGCGGGCAAGCTGGCCAACAATACGTCGAGGACCTATGAGTCCGCCGTCTTCCCCGTCATCACTGACAGTGCCAATCCCACCAGCTATGACAACGGGGCGGAGGTCATGGGCAACTCCACAAACTGGAAGCTGTTTAAGCAGAACCTCGCCATCCGTATGGAAGTGCACCGCGGCAAGGCAGACTTTGAGGCGGACGTCTATGACCCTGACGCAACGGTGACCGACGGCACCCATGGCGACGCCTCCAATCCCTACCATCCGTATCGGATGATCGTCTGGGTGCGGCGATGCGACAACCCGTCAACCGCCGACAAGGCCAACTACTGCCCAAAGTACATCAACTCGTACTTCGCGGATACGTCCGGGGACTTGGATACCGATAAGAACCCGCCAGCCCTGGAACGCACCTTTTATCTGAGTACAGCGGACCACAACAAGTTCGACACCTTCCTGCTCGGGATCACCCAGGCCACGGGCGGCGCCACGCAGGAGGCCAACTTCAGCAATATCATCATGCAGTTCCGCGCACCGAAGGATATTCCCATCGATGAACGCGCCTGTGCGGAATGCAACGACTTTGACGACTGAGGACAGACGAGCCTTCCCCCCGGCGGGAGCCTGACGCACAGGCTCCCGCCACTCCCGCCAGGGCAGGGAGATGCGGAATTATTGCGGCCCTGGCGCCAGCCGCACCAGGCGGAACCCCACGCCGCAGTGTACATAGCCGGGCACCGCGCCGCGGCGGTTGGAGCAGCGTTCGCCCTTAAGCACACGCATGGCGGCAGGATCTTCCACGGCCGGGGGCTGGCCGTCGGCGGTGTAGTACTCGTCCACCCATTCGTCGGGCGCGTCGAGCAGGCCTCGGAGCGCCTCGGCACGGCCCGATCCACCGGCAGCCTGCTGGCGGCAGGCCGTCTCCCACTGGGCCTCGCTGGGCAGGGCAAAGGACTGGGTGCCGTTATGCAGCCCGTTCAGGGCGCGGGCAAAGGCGGCGGCTTCAAGCCAGGGCACCCAGGTGACGGGCAGCGTTTCTCCCTGGGCATCGATGCAGTGCTGGGGCGGCATGCCGGTCACGGCGGTCCATTGGGCCTGGGTGATCTCGCGCGTGGCCATCCAGAAGCCCTCGGGGCAGGCCTGGCGGCGGGGCTCGTCGCCGTAGTGCTTGGCAAAGAACCGCTCAGGCACCGAGGCGCGCAGGGCCGCTTCTTCCGCAGGCGTCATGCCCATCTCGAAACAGCCGCCCGGGATCCAGACAAACGCAATGCCGCTCAGGGGGTCCGTCCAGGTGACGGGCTGTGCGCCGGCGGCAACTGCCGGAGGTGTCTGGGACATGATGCATGCGGCAAACAGGAATGCAAGCAGTTTCATTATCATGTTTGAACACCACTCCTGAAACGATGCGCTTCTGTGTTGATGCAGGCACAACACGGAAAGCAGGTGGATGGATGGATATTGCAACAACGTATGCCGGTGCGGCAGGCGCACCGCTGCAGAGTGCGTGCGTTTTTGTAATGTTGATTAAAGAAATTTCATCCTTGTTGACAATGATGCAGCAGGAGAAGTAGATTCGTCAAGTGCTGTTCCGCACGATTCGGGCAGCCGGAGTGTCCCTGGCGGCGCTGCCCAGGCGAGGAGTGTTTCATGGTCCGTACATCGTTCACTGGTTTCATGCAGCGTGCCGTCCCGGCGGGGCGGTGGTGGCTGCTGGTGCTGGCCCTGGCCCTGGCCGGGGTGGCGGGGCATGCGCCCTGGGCATGCGCCAAGCTCATCGATCTGGATCCTGACTATTTCGGAACCCGCGAATTCGGCGTGGATGAGCGCGGCTATTTCCGGGGCGTGATCCTGAATGTTTCCACCCATGTACTCGCCGGGGTGCAGGTGGAAATCGTGGCCCAGAAGCGGGAAGGCGGCGAGATGTGGCGCCGCACCATCAGTCTGCCGCCCCTCAAGCCCACCCAGCGTGCCCTTCTGGAGGTATTTGTGGGCCTGCAGGATGGCCAGCCGGCGTCATACGACGTCACCTATCGGATGGACGATACCGTGGGGAAGAATCCTGTGGCGCCGACCACCACCACGCAGCGCAAAAAAATCGGCTTCAACCTTGCCGGACTCGGGGATTTTCGAAGCGCCTTTTTGGAACTGACCCCGGGAAGCAAGACGATTGCCCTGGAGTATCAAGGGGAAGACGTGGCCGTGGTGCTGCTGCTGCCGCAGGACGGTTCGGCGGAGCTGCCGTTGTTCGAGCTGCAGGGGCCGGACAACGCCACAACGCAACTCGTCCTCGAAACTGGCGGGCAGTATGCCTTTTATGTGGACGGCGAGGGTGCATGGTCCATTCAGTGGAAGGACGAACCCCCGGCCCAGGCGCCGGGCGCGCCGCAAGCGCAGGAGTCCTCCCCCTCTGCGCCAGCGGCCCCCCTTCCGACCGCGGCCCCTCGGGCCCGGCAACAACAGCTTATCGTGGAATAACGTCTCCCCCCCATGTTCTCTTGCACGCATGTCTTGTTGCAGGGGCGCTGCCGCTGCCTGCTGCCCGTGGCGGCGGTGGCGTCTCTCCTGCTAGGCTGGGTCCCCGCTGCAGCCGCCTTCACCGCTACGGCAAAGGCGGCCGGCATGTATGGCGAAAACGTCTCCTCGGCCCCCAGGGGCATGGATTGCGCCGGCGTGCATGCCAAACTGGCGCGCCAGGGCGAGACGGTGTCGGCGCAATTGCTGGCCCGGTTTGGCATGGAACTGCTGATCGAAGGCGGCAAGCAGGGCGCTCCGGCGCGGCTGGATGTGGAACTCTCGCATCCACCGGTGCAGCAGCCTGGCCATGCCGAGCCTGTCCGCAGCCGGAAGTGGGAAGTGCCGGCCTGTGTCGGGGTGCCGGTGTTGGTGGCCTGGACCTTTCTGGCCGATTGGGAACTTGCGCCCGGGGACTGGACCTTTGATGTCTCGCACCAGGGAAAGGCGTTGCTTTCCAAGACGTTCAAGGTGGTTGAAGAGACGATGCCCGAACCGGAGGCGCAGCTTTCCATCTCTCTGACGCCCAAGGTTCCTGCGGCTGCTGCCGGCAATGCGACTGGCAACGCGACTGGCAACGCGAGTGGCGGTGCAATCACTCCGGAAGCCGGGATGGCCGCCTTGGCCCTGTTGCGCGGCATTGAGCCCGGCGTGGCTGCCATGGTTCTGGACGAGGCCGAGGCCAAGGCCCTTGCCGGCCGCAGCACGGCTGCCGGTCTGCCCGCCGTGGTGAAGCCGGTGTTGCGTTCCACCGGGATGTGGCATGCCGTGGTGGTGTGGGATTTTGCCCAGCCGTCGGCGGATCAGGGCAGTGAGCGTGCAGGGCCGGCGGGCGAGGCCCTGGCCGTCCAGTTGGGCAGCTATCGGGAGCATGCCGAGGCGGTGGCCTATGCCGATTCCCTTGCGCAGTACGGCATCCAGGTGTTCATCGAATCCTTGCAGGGCGATGCAGGCGTGCTGCACACGGTGCGCGTGGGGCCGTTCGACGCCACGCGTTCGGGCCGGGATCAGGCTGTGCGGACCATGGACAAACTGCGTGCTCGCGGGGTGCGGCTGCCGTTGCTCACCCGCACGCCCGAGCCGGTGGAGCACGTGGTTTGGAAAGAACCCCAGGCCCCGCCGCCGCCGGCTCCTGCGGAACCGCTGCTCTCCATGGAAGAGACCAAGAGCCGGTTGAATGCCTTGATGGAGATGGCCAGGACCGACGAAGTGCTGGAGCAGATCGGTTCGCGTCGGCACGCGCAGGACAACGCCACCGACGAAGCGCCGGAAGCCGAGCAGCCGGACGAGGTGGCTCCCGGCGTGGAGCGCCGGCCTCGCATTACGCCGGCGGTGGAGGAATTTGCCAAGACTGCCTCGCGCGGTGTGGTCGGACAGGTGCAGGTGCAGATAGGGCCGTTCAAGAAGCGGGCCGAGGCCGAGGCGTTTCGGCGTCTGGTGACGAGCAAGGAACGCCCGGCCGTGGTGACCGACGTGCCGGCCCACGGCGTTGCCGTGCAGGTGGGCGACTTCGCCAATGCCCAGGCGGCCTCGGCGGCAGGAGCGGACTGGATTGCCCGGCACGCTCCGGAGGCCGGGCTGTCCGCCATGGTGGTCAAGGAAGAAGGGCGCTCGCGCAGCGCCGGTGCCGCATCCCCAGGAAAGCCGGCCGCATCCCCGGCCGGTACCCGCTTTGTGTTGCAACTGGCTTCCACGGCATCAAAGGATGAGGCGGAGCGTCAGTGCGCAGTCTGGGCGGCCAAGGGGCTGGATGCGCGCAGGGTGGAGCTGCCCGGCGCGCTGGGCCGGGTGCATGCCGTGCGGGTAGGGGACTATGCCACGTTGCCGGCGGCCAAGGCCGCAGCCCAGGCGATCCATGAGGCGCACGGCGTGTTGCCAATGGTGGTGGAGGAGGCGCCGGGCGGGCCATAAGGCACGTTGTCTTTGAAAGGAGTGCTCGGGGGAGACCCTTTCCGAAGAAAGGTTCTTCCCCCGAACCCCTTTCCAAAGACTGTTATCGTGATTCCAAGGTGCTCGTAACGTTTTGGGAAGGGGAGAGTGCGAGAGGGGAGAGGCCATTGCAAAAAGGTTTCCCCTCTCGCAATATCATTTTTCAAGAGTAAAATGCTCTGGCGGCGGCCCTGCACGGGCCGTCAGGCGGGCAGGCAGCGTTTGATGGTGGCGGCCAGGTCGTCAATGTTCAGCGGCTTCTGTATGACGTGCGTGGCGCCGAACATGCTGGCCAGTTCCAGATTGCAGCCCGGGGAAAGATGCACCGCCCCGCCGGAGATGGCGATGATGGGCAGTTCCGGGGCCTGGCCGCGCAGGGCCTTGATGAACTGCAGGCCTTCCATTTCGGGCATCAGGATGTCTGTCACCACCACATCCACCTTGCCGGCGGCAAAGCGCGCCAGACCTTCCTTGCCGTTTGCGGCCTCCAGGGTGACAAAGCCTTCGCCAGTGAGAGATTCCACAAGCATGGCGCGTACATGCGGATCATCCTCCACCAGCAGGACGATGGGTTGATGGTGTTGCGTGGTCATGGCGTGTACCTCGTTGCTTGATGAAATCAAAGGCTGTATGTTGTGGCATGTATTCCATTTCCACATCAAAAACAATGGGGTATTGGGATGAAGCCGGAATGAAAAACGTCTTTGGAAAGGGGATTCGGGGGAAGCGCCTTTTTGCAGAAAGGCGTTCCCCCGATGGCTCTTTTCAACAGTAAGCTGCCTTAGGTTTTTGCACCGAGCAGATCGGCGATGGTCTTCAGCAGCAGGTTGATATCCACAGGTTTTTTGAAGGTTTTCATGGCGCCCAGGGCATCGGCCGTGCCCAGCAGATATTCCCCGCGCACATTGGCGCTGCCTCCGGAAATGGCGATGATCTTCGCCTGGGGAAAGTCCCGGCGCAGGCTGTGGATGGTCTCCACTCCGTCCTGCTCGGGCATGATGATATCCGTGATGACCAGATCCGCCGGGGAAGCCTTGTACGCGGCAATGGCCTCGCGGCCGTTGGCGGCCTCCACCACCTCGTACCCTTCCTGACGCAGGGTTTCTGAAAGCATGCTACGGACTTGCGGATCGTCTTCGACGAGCAGCAGCTTGATCATGTCGCCTCCTGAAGGTGGCCCGGCGCCTGGTCCTCGGGGGGTCCTCCTGGGGATTTGTGGGGGACTCCTGGGGGATTCAGGCGGTGCCCGCGCAGGCAAGGTCCTGTCGCCTGGTCCGGGGGGGCAGCATCGCAACCATCATCATGTCATACACGCATTCGGCCACGTTGGTCCAGCACATGTCGTATGGTCTGGGCCAGTTGCTCTTCCACCACCGGCTTCATGATGAACTCCGCCACGCCTGCTGCCTCGGCTGATTCCCTGGTGACGGATTCGGAATATCCCGTCAGCAGAATGACGGGTTTGTCCGGATGCATGGCCAGCACCTGGGTGGCCAGCTCCAGGCCGGTCATGTGCGGCATGGTTTGATCGGTGATCACCAGTTCGAATTTGGTCGGGGTTTGTCGGTATTGTTCCAGGGCCTTGAGGGGGTCTGTGGCGCCGGTGACGGTGTAGCCCAGCTGGGAGAGCATTTCCCCGGCCATCTGCACCAGAAGTGCTTCGTCGTCCACAAACAGTATATGTTCCTTGCCGGTGGGGGAAATGCGGCACAGCCGTTCTTCCTGGTCGGAATCCTGATACAGACGCGGCAGCCGCACCGTGAAGAGCGTGCCTTTGCCCATGGCAGTATCCACGGCCACGCTGCCGCCATGATTTTTGACGATGCCGTGGACCACAGACAGGCCCATGCCCGTGCCTTCGCCAGGGGCCTTGGTGGTGAAGAAGGGGTCGTAAATCTGTTCGAGGATGTCCGGGGGAATGCCGTGCCCGGTGTCTCGCACGCCCAGTTCCAGGTAGTCGCCGGGGGGCAGTTCCACCACGCCCCGGGCCTGCTGGGGGGAGAGGGACACATGCACCAGGGAGATGGTGAGGGTGCCGCCGCGCTCGCGCATGGCGTGGCCGGCATTGGTGCACAGGTTCATGATCACCTGATGAATCTGCGTGGGATCGCCGAGGATGGTATCCGTGGATTCGTCCACGCCGGGACTGATATCCTGCACAATGTCGATGGTGGCGGGCAGGGTGGCCCGGAGCATCTTGGTGATCTCCTTGAACAGGGAGAGCAGATGCACGGGCTTTTTCTCCTGCTCGGTCTGGCGGGAGAAGGTGAGGATTTGCCGCACCAGGTCCGAGGCGCGCATGCCGGCGGATTGGATTTGCTGCAGGTATTCGAACGTCTTCGAGTTCTCATCCACCTGCCGCAGTGCAAGGCGCACAAAGCCGAGGATGGCGAAGATCATGTTGTTGAAATCATGCGCAATGCCGCCGGCCAGGGTGCCCAGGGCCTGCATTTTTTGCGCCTGGCGGAAGTGGCGTTCCAGCTTGGCGCGCTCGTTTTCCGCCTCCTTGCGTTCGGTGATGTCCACCGCCACGCCCAGGAGCTGATCCTTGCCCCGCAGGGGCAGCTTGGTGGTGGAGAACCACCGCCGCACGCCCGAGGCAGAGGTAAGGGTTCGCTGGGGAATGAACAGGGGCTGCTGGGAGTCCAGCACCTCTTCATCTTCCAGCTGCATGATGGAAATCTCGTCGTCGTCGGGGCTGAAGCCGCCGCCAGTTCTGCCGACAAGGGCGGCCGGGGTGGTGGCGTACAGGTCTGCCAGGGCCTTGTTCACCAAAAGGAAACGTCCCTCTCGGTTCTTGACGAAAATGAGGGAGGGCACGGTGTCGATAATTTGCCGCAGGAACACCCGCTGTTCGTTGAGTTGCTCTTCGGCCAGGGTGCGCTGGGTCACGTCCAGCACGCTCACCAGCACCTTGCCCAGGGTGTCTTCATAGCCTGGGGCCACATTGAGGTGGATGACGACGTGTTTGCGCTCTCCCTGCAGGGTCAGGTGGGTGGTTTCGGCGGAAAAAGACCGCTGGCCCTGGGCCAGGGCCACCAGTTCGTCGCGGAAGCGTTCGAAGGCTTCGGGGGTGAAGATGGTGCCGAGCCCGTCCAGGAGCTCTTCCTTGCGCGACGCGCCGAACAGCTCCAGGGTGGCCTTGTTCACGTCCAGCAGGCCCACCAACCCGGCGCAATGGACCACGTCTTCCGGGTGGTCACGGAACCAGGCGGCCATGTCTGTCACGCCCTGGCGGGTCAGGTGATCGAAATGTTCCTTGATGAGGGAGAAATCCTCTTCCCACAAGGAGATGGGCGAATCTTCGAACAGGCTGCGGTAGCGCCGTTCGCTTTCCATCAGCGCTTCCTGGGCTTTTTTGCGCCGGGTGATGTTGCGGCCCACGGCCTGGTATTCCGTCAGGCGTTGGGCGGCATCGTAAATGGCGCGGTGGGTCCAGTGCTGCCAGTGGATCTCGCGGTTGTCCATGATGACGCGATGTTCAAAGGACGTGACGGGATTTTCCGGCGAAAGGCCCATGATGTGCTGCTGGATGACGACCAGATCCTCCCGGGGAATGTGCGGGATGTAGTTTTTATTGATGAGATCCTGCCGGTTCTTGTTGAAGAATCGGGCGTAGGCCTCGTTGACGTAGGAGAGCTTGCCGTCCGGCAGGTAGCGGCAGATGAGTTCGGTCTGGTCTTCCAGGATGGCGCGGTAACGAGCCTCGGAGTCCCGCAGGGCCAGGATGGCCTTTTCGCTGTCCGTGATGTCCCGGGTGTAAATGGCCACCCGGACCACCTGGGTCAGGGGGTCAATGTACGGGTGCATGCGGTGGCCGTAGGTGACGCCGCGATGACTGTCCTTGAATTGGAGGGGCTTTTTGGTCTCCACCGCCTCGTTGAGCCAGCGCCGGCGGTTGGGGACAAGCTCTTCGGCCATGAATTCAAAGATGGAGCGGCCCAGGAGGGTATCCGGCGTCTTGCCAAGGCGGTGGGCGCCCACTTCGTTGATGGCCAGCACCGTGCCCAAGGGGTCGAGCACCATGACGGACTCGGCAGCCGCATTGAGCATGGCCCGATTCATGGCCCGCTGTTCGGCCAATTCTTCGCGCAGGCGCACCACCACCTCGCCCGTCTGCTCCAGTTCGGCCACGCGGCGTCGTAGCTGCGCCAGTTCTTCATCTGCTCCGGGCAGGGGGTCGGCATGTGGCTCTGGCATCACGGAGGGAGACTCCTGGAAGGGCGTTGCCCGTATTGGGGATTCAGGCAGCAGGCATATATATCCCCAATGCAGCTCAAGAAGTCAATCCCGAAAGGAGGGTGGCGCGGCCTTGGGCCAATGGCGCCGCTTTACCTTGGCAAGGAACTTGAGTAGGCAATCAAAGAGATATGCTTGCGTGTGAGAGGGAGCCCGGCTCATGGCGGATTTGATGGTGGACATTCCCAGGCGGGATGGCGGCGGCGCCAGCGAACTTCCAAAGAACGGCGGGAAGGGCCGTCTTAAAGGAGTCTTCTCCACCACGCTCAAGGGCGTAGTGGGCTTTGGTCACACCAAAAAGCGAACGTCGCAAGCTGTTCACGTGTATGTGGAGGAGCTGGAGGACGGGCGCTTCTCCGTGCAGCCCCTCAACAGCAACTTCATCCCCTCCGGCGCCATTCAGTGCCTGAGCCGCGAAGAACTGCTGAACAGCTACATCCCCGAACCCGCGCTGTACACGGAACAGGTGGCCCCGGCCCTGAACAGCCTGGCCGGCACCATTGCCCGGGGGGAGCAGCACTATCAGAAAGGCGAAACCTTCAGCGCCGAGTTCGAGTTCAAGAATGCCCTGCGGGTGGATGAGGAAAACATCCGCGCCACCTTCGGACTGGGGCTGACCTACCTGGAACGCGGCGACCGCGACAAGGGCGCCCTGGTGTTCAAGCGACTGGCCAAACTCAATCATCCGTTCCAGGAACAGCACAAACACCTGTTCAACGAGTTCGGCATCCAGCTCAGGAAAAACAAGCTCTACCTCCAGGCCCTTAAACATTATGCCCGGGCGTACAAGCTGTGCAAGACCGACGAGCATTTATTGTATAATATTGCAAGAACGTTATACGAAAAAGGAAGCCTGCGCGGGTGCGTGCATTTTTGCCGCAAAGCCATTGCACTGAAGCGTAATTTTGTTGAGGCCAGGGACCTGCTTGAAATCGCCAAGAGAAGGCGATACCGTGAACGCGAAATACAGATTGATTTTTAACATACTTACATTGCGTTGACACCCATGCACCACATGACCACGGACAATTCGCAGATGTTTCACGACGCCTTTGGCCGGTATTTGCTGGAGAAGGGCCTCATCACCCAGGAGGATCTCAAGCAGGCCTATGCGTATGTTTTTCAGCGAAATCAGCGAGTTGGGCAATTTGCCATCCAGAAGGAGCTGCTCACCGCGGAGCAGGTGAGTTCGCTGGTGGCCTTGCAGCGCCATTCCCGGAAATTTATCGGCGAGCTGGCCGTGGAGCAGGGCCTGCTTACGAGATCCGCGCTGGACGACCTGCTCTTCAGCCAGACTGTGCATTCCGCCACCATCGGCGAGGCCTTGCTGGCAGCCGGCGTCATCACGTCAGAGCAGTTCGCCAGTGCCATGCAGGAGCACTTGTGGCTGGAGACGGAGAAACTGCGCGTGTTGTGGGATTCGCTGGCCTCGTTGCCGGAAAGCGAGATTCTGCCTGTGGTGGCTCGCGCCCTGGAGCTGGCCTTTTTGCGCTTCACCGGGCAGCTGGTCAAGGTGGAAAGTCTGTACTCGCTGAATGAAGATGACGACTTCGGGGTCTGCTGGACCTTGTGCTTCAAACTGCGCGGCGCAGACTGGATGGAGTGCGCCCTGTTCATTTCTCCCCAGCTCGTAGAGCGCGTGCAGGCCAATGCCCATCTGTTGTGCTCCCAGGAAGGCAGCGACTGCTGCAGCGTCTTCATGGACATCGTGGCGCGCTACCTGTGCCAGGAGCTGGAAGCGCGGGGCATCCCCGTGGAATCCTGGAAGGTGCATGCCCGCTCAGAGGACAAGATTCCCCCGCGGCGCGCTGCCGGTCTTTCCCTCACTGCAGACGTGTCCGGCACGTGCGAAGACGTGTTGCGGCAGGCCCGGCTCAAGGTGTTGGTAACGCTTTCGTGCAGCCAGTGCCCCTGTCTGTGAGGCAGATGGGGCGGATCTCCCGCCGTCAGTTTTCCCAGCCGCCCGTGGGCATCGGGCGCCACCGCACGGACGTGACTGCATGACGGACGTGAGCACATGACACGCCAACAAGCCCCCGGCGGCATCGCCGGTGTCTATAAGGGCACCCGCGCCATCGTCATCGGCACGGGCACCACCAAGCGCAAGTCCGCTGTGGCGATGCTCTTTTATGCCGAGCAGACCAGCGAGCAGGAAGTTGCCATCCAGCCGCTCAACAGCTCCTTTCTGCCCCTGGCTCCTGCGGAGATGCTGCCACTGGATGAGTTTCTGGCCAAGTTCACCCCGGAGCCGGAAATTTTTGAGAAAAAGACGCTGCCAGCCATCAAGGCCTTGCGCAAGACCCTGGCCCGGGCCGAGCGGCTGCGCGGACAGGGCGAGACGTACTCGGCGGAATACGAGTTCAACAATGCCCTGAACATGGACGATACCAACGCCCGCGCCAACTTCGGCCTGGGGCTGACCTATCTGGATCGCGGCGATACCGATCAGGCCGAAAAAGTCCTCAAGCGCCTGATGCGGTTGGAAGAAGCCTATACCAAAGAAAACAAGTACCTGTTTAATGAATTCGGCATCAAGCTGCGCAAGAGCGGCATGCTGGATCAGGCCTTGGCCTATTACGGCCGCGCCCTGACCTTGGCCGCCACGGATGAGCACCTGTTCTACAACATCGCCCGCGTGCTCTACGAAAAGCGCGACTACGCCAGGGCCCTGGAGTTCGCCGGCCGGGCCCTGCGGCTCAATCCCCAGCTTAAGGTCGCTGCGCAGCTGGTGGCTGTCATCCGCAAGCAGGCCACCGCACCGGGCGTCTCTCCCGAGGATGTCTCCCATCTGGATGAGTGATTCTGCCAGCAGGCGCACGCGCCCGTGTGTGCACGCCGCGCCCCGTTCCCCTCACTCCGTCTGCATCAGGGTTTCCTTCCACCGGGCAAAGGCCGTGCGGCTGCGTTCGGCATACAGCAGCTTGCGTCTTGCCTTGGGCGCCTTGCGGCCCAGGGCCGGCGTGAGGCCGAAATGCACGTTGGAGGGTTGGAACGATTTGGCCGGCGTGGCCAGATGGACGGCCAGCGCACCCAGCATGCATTCGGGCGGCGCGGCAGGCAGCGATTTTCCGGCAAGGGCCGCCGCCACGGCCAGGGCCGTCAGATGGCCGTGGCCCATGGATTCCACATAGCCCTCCACCCCGGAAATCTGCCCCGCCAGATGCACCCCCGGCCGGGCCAGCAGGGAGAAGTCCGGCCCCAGCACTGCCGGCGCGTTGACGAAGGTATTGCGGTGCATGCTGCCCAGGCGCAGAAATTCCGCCTGCTCCAGGCCGGGAATCATGCGAAAGACGCGCTCCTGTTCGGGATAGGCGAGCTTGGTCTGGAATCCCACCAGATTGCAGGAGGACTTGTCCAGCGTCTCGGGCCGCAGCTGCACCACGGCAAAGGGCTCCTTGCCGGTGCGCGGGTCTGGCAGGCCCACGGGCTTCATGGGGCCATGGGCCAGGGTCAGGGGCCCCCGGGCAGCCATGGTCTCGATGGGCAGGCAGCCTTCGAAGTGCTTTTCTTCCTCAAACTCCCGGCACGGCACCACCCGCGCGCCCTGGAGGGCCTCCAGAAAGGCGTGGTACTGGGCTTCGTCCAGGGGGCAGTTGCAGTAGTCTTTTTCTTCGGGATTATAGCGGGAGGCCCACCAGGCCACGTCCATGTTCACGCTGTCCATGGCTACGATGGGGGCGATGGCGTCGTAGAAGAACAGGTGCTCGGCGCCGGTCGTCCGGGCCAGATCCGCGGAAAGCGTTTCCGCCGTCAGGGGACCGGTGGCCAGGATCACCCGGCCGCCGGCCAGAAGCGCGTCGGCCAGCAGTGGATCCTCCAGCGATGAAATTTCCTGCCGCACCAGCGTGATCAAGGGTTCCGCCTCGATGCGGGACGTGATATGGTCGGAAAAGAGTGCCCTGTCCACAGCCAGGGCCTTGCCTGCGGGCACGCGGGTGGCGTCTGCGGCAGCCATGAGGGGACTGCCCAGGGCGCGCAGCTCTTCCTTGAGCAGGCCCACGGCCATGTCTGGCGTGTCGGCGCGCAGGGAGTTGGAGCAGACCAGTTCGGCCAGGCGCGTGTCGTGATGCGCCGGGGAAAGGCGATGCGGCTTCATCTCCACCAGGGTGGAGGCGATACCTAACGAGGCCAGCACCAGCGCACATTCACAGCCGGCCAATCCGCCGCCGACGATGATGACGGGAACGGTGGGATTGGCAGGAACGACGGAAGCAAGCAGAGGGGATGTCTTCATGATTTCCATGGCAATCGGTATAGCCGCCGGCCTGGCTGCGGCGCTGGGGTTCTGGCGACTGTCCAGGGGCACGGCGTGGTGCTCGCCCTGACTGGTGTTATACGGCGGGGCCGGTGTCGGCTCCCTGGCATATTTCCTGGCGAAAGTGATCCTGGATCAAGGGTGAGACGCGGCGCATGGCCACGCGACTTCCACGGCTGACGTACCTTTCAGATAATCCGAACAAATCCGGCGTCCCCGCCGGCACTGCTCCGGAGGAGACCCCGATGGCAACACCCAAGCAGCAACGGCAGACCTTTGACCCCCAGCGGGCCTTCGCCTGGTCCAGCGGCCTCTATGACGACGACAGCGTGGAGGGCCTGAAAAAGGACGTCATCCGGCATGTCGTTTCCAGCCTGGGCAGCGACTACGCCAGCAAAAGCGCCTACAATTACTACAACGCCCTGGCCCTGGCCGTGCGGGACCGGCTCATCGACAACTGGATCAAGACGCAGCGCAGCTATTACGACGAAAAAGCCAAGCGGGTCTACTACCTTTCCCTGGAGTACCTGCCCGGCAAGTCCCTCATGAACAACCTCCATTGTCTGGGCATCTACGAAACCGCCCGCAAGGCCATGAGCGACCTGGGCTTCTCCCTGGAAGATCTGGCCGAGCAGGAGTGGGATGCCGGCCTGGGCAACGGCGGCCTCGGTCGTCTGGCTTCCTGCTTTCTGGATTCCATGGCCACCTTGGGCATTCCGGGGTACGGCTACGGCATCCGCTATGATTACGGCATCTTCCATCAGGTGATCGAGGACGGCAAGCAGGTGGAGCAGGCGGACAACTGGATGCGCGTGGGCAACCCATGGGCCTACGAGCGCGGCCAGCATCTCTTCCCCGTGCGCTTCTTCGGCGAGGTGAAGAACTGGACCGATGAATACGGCCGCCTGCGCCACACCTGGACCGCCGGCGACACCGTGCTGGCCATGCCGTGCGATATGCTGGTGCCCGGCTGGGACAATCACCACGTGATCAACATGCGGCTGTGGTCCGCCCGGTCCGACGTGGAGTTCGATCTGGACTTCTTCAATACCGGCAACTACCTGGGTGCGGTGGAAGAAAAGATTTTCGACGAGAAGATCTCCAAGGTGCTGTACCCGTCCGACCAGATCGAGGAAGGCCGCGAACTGCGGCTCAAGCAGCAGTATTTCTTCGTCACCGCCACCATCCAGGATATCCTGCGCCGCTTCCGCAAAAAGCATCAGGACATGACCGAGCTGCCCCAGAGCGTGGCCATCCAGCTCAATGACACGCACCCGGCCATCGCCATTGCCGAGCTGATGCGCATCCTGCTGGATGAGGATCTGCTGGACTGGGAAGTTGCCTGGGACATCTGCGTGAGCACCTTTGCCTACACCAACCACACCATCCTGCCCGAGGCCCTGGAAACCTGGCCCGTGAGCCTGCTGGAGCGCATGCTGCCGCGGCACATGCAGATTATCTACGAGATCAATGCCCGCTTTCTGCGCGAGGTGGAGCGCGTGGCCCGCAGCGAGGATTGCGGCCAGCTGTGCCATCGGGATCTGGATCATCTCAAGCAGCGCGTGTCCCTCATCCAGGAGCGGCCCATCAAGAGCGTGCGCATGGCGCATCTGGCCATCATCGGCTCGCACTCGGTCAACGGCGTGGCTGCCCTGCACACGGAGCTGCTCAAGGCCCGGGTCTTCGACGACTTCCAGCGTCTCTACCCGCAAAAAATCAACAACAAAACCAACGGTGTCACTCCGCGGCGGTGGTTGTGGTCGGCCAATCAGCCCCTGTCCCGGCTCATTGCCTCGCACATCGGCACAGGGTTTGTGCGCAATCTGGATGAGCTGACGCAGCTGGAGCCCCTGGCCGCAGACCCGGCCTTCCGGGAGGCCTGGCGCGCCGCCAAGCTGGAGAACAAGCAGCGCCTGCAGGCGTACATCAAGCGCAAGCTCATGCGCGAGCTGCATACCGAGCATCTCTTCGACGTGCATATCAAGCGCATCCATGAGTACAAGCGCCAGGTGCTGAACCTGCTGCACGTCGTCACCGCATACAACCGCCTGCGTCACGGCCAGGCGGCGGACTTCACGCCGCGCACGGTCTTTTTTGGCGGCAAGGCGGCGCCCTCGTACTTCATGGCCAAGCGCATCATCCATGCCATCAATGCCGTGGCCGCCACGGTGAATGCGGATTCGCGCGTGAACGACAAGCTGCAGGTGGTCTACCTGCCCAACTACTGCGTTTCCCAGGCCGAACGCGTCATTCCGGCCACGGAGCTGTCGGAGCAGATTTCCACCGCCGGCATGGAGGCCTCGGGCACCGGGAACATGAAGTTCGCCCTGAACGGCGCGCTGACCATCGGCACCTGGGACGGCGCCACCATCGAGATGGCCCAGGCCATCGGGCCGGAGCTGCTGTTTATCTTTGGCATGCGCGAGGATGAGCTCGTCTCCCTGCGGCAGCACGGCTACAACCCCATGCTCTATTACCACGGCGACGAGGAGCTGCGCGAAGCCCTGGACATGCTGCGCAGCGATGCCTTCTCCCCCGGGCAGCATGGCCTGTTTGCCCCGCTGGTGGACAACCTGCTCCACGGCGGCGACCGCTTCTTTGTCCTGGCGGACTACCGCCAGTATCTGGGCGCCCAGCAAGACGTGGGCCGGCTGTACCTGGACCAGGAAGAATGGACCCGGCGCTCCATCCTGAACGCGGCGCGCATGGGCTTCTTTTCCAGCGACCGCGCAATCTCTCAGTATGCCAGGGAAATCTGGGACGTGGCACCCATGGCGGGGCTGCAGAACGGCAAGGGCGCCTGATTTGTCCAGGCTCGACACGATGCAGTTTCCAGGCTACAAGACGCAGGCCTGAGGCCGGAACGGCGGGACGACCCGCCGTTCTTGCATTTTGTTCGGGGGACGACCCCCGCAAGCCTCGCCGGGAGAATACGCCATGGCCTGGGGCTGGTTGCTGCTTGCCGCCGTGTGTGAAGTGGCATGGGCTGTCGGATTGAAATGGACGGACGGATTTTCCAAGGCCGGCCCCACGGTGTGTGTGGTGGCGGCCATGGTCGCCAGCATGCTCTTTCTGGGCCTGGCGGCAAAAACCCTGCCCCTGAGCGTGGCCTATCCCATCTGGACGGGGGTGGGCGTGCTGGGCGTGAGCCTGTTCGGCATGCTCCTGCTCCAGGAGCCGGCCAGCGTCGGCAAGGTGCTGTGCATCCTGCTCATCTGCGCCGGCGCGGCAGGGCTCAAGCTGTTGGAAACGTAAATCTCCCGTGTCGGGACAGGATGTTGGCAGTGCTGTGAACGTGTTTTTTCATCGGCTTCGCATGGTGCCCGTGCAGGGTGTGGCAACGCTTGCGCTGGCCTGTGGGCTGCCCGTGGCGCTGGTGCTGCAGTGCCTGGATCTTTCGAGCCATCTGGACAGATTGACCACCACCATGCTTGCCGCCCGGCCCTGGCTGGGGATGCTGCACCATGCCGGCCTGGGGTTTGGCGTGGTCGCCGTGGTGCTGCTGCTGGTACGCTGCCGGCGCGGGATCGGCTGGCTGCTGGCCCTGCGCAGTTGGCGGCCGGTCCTGTGGGGGATGTTCGGGGCATGCGCCGCCGTGGGACTCGCCAGTTGGACCTATGCCGCCGTGGTGTATGGCGATCTGGGCATGACCAACCTCGTCTTCGACAGCCTCCTGCTCATTGCCTGGGGCGTGTGGGGAATGGCGCTGGCGATGGGGACGGCCTGGCTGACCCGCCATCCCCGGCTTTCGCGCCCGGAACAGGCCCTGGGCTGGACGCTTGGCCTGCTGCTGATCGTGGAAGCTGCCTGCACCGTGGTGGATGCCAATCACTTCACCATGGCCTTTGTCTACACCACCGAGGACCAGCGCGAATTCGCCATGTATCGCGAGGCCCTGCGCGGCGAGATGTTCGGCTATCCCTTCAATTCCCAAGGCTATTACGACAAGGAATTCCGGCCTGCGCAGCCGGGTGACTGCGTGGTGGCCTGGATTGCGGATTCCTTTGGCGTGGGTGTGGTGCCATACCCCTGGAATGTGGCCACCGTGGCGGAGGACCGCCTGCGCGAAGCCTGGCAGGGGACGTGCAACAATACGGAAGTCCTGAATTTTTCCGTGCCGCAGATGGGCATGAAGGGCTACGTGCAGGTGGCCGAGCACGAGGCCGCACCGTACAAGCCGGACTTCACCGTCTTGTGCGTGTACACCTGCAACGACATCACGGTGTCCGATTCCACCATCCGAAACCATGGCTACGTGCAGAACTGGCGGCTCACGCAGTTTTTCCTGCGGCAGTTTCGGCCGTATGTCCGGCCGGCGCCGTTCTTCTCCCTGCCATTCACGCGGGATCCTGCGCTGCCGCAACGCATTGACGACATGCTGGATGCCCCATTGCCCGCGCCTGAGCACCTGTTTGATCCGGCCAAGGAAAAACCGACCTTCAGCGAGGAGGTGCACCACGCCCGGCTGGTGCATCGGCTGCGGTATCTGGAGCCGGAAAAGCCCTCCATGCGCACACAGTACCGGTTGTTTTTCCAGGCGCTGGACCATTTTCGGGAGGTGGTCGGCACGCCCATGCTCCTGGTGATCGAGCCGGACGAGCTGCAGGTGGACGACGCCGTGTGGGACTCCCTGATGCAGGGCCGCAATCCGGCGCGCTACGTGCGCGACCTGCCCCAGCAACGCATTCTGGAGTATTGCCGCAACACTGGGTTGCCCGTGGTGGATCTGTTGCCCGTGCTGCGGGAGGCGCAGCGCACCCACGGCCGGGTGTACCACCGGCAAGATACGCATTGGAACGCCCTGGGCAACCGGGTGGCTGGGGAGGAGGTGGCCCGGGCCATTGCCGCCCAGTACGTCCCGGGAGCGGGAAAGATGCTTCCGCAGCCGTAGTTCAGGTTGCCAGGTTTCCGTGTTTTTGGCTAGATAGGCGCAGGCCGTGCGGGATGCCGGCCGTTGCGGTGCACGTCGGCAGCGCATGTTCAATCGAGGGGGTTCGTCATCCTGCCGTCAGCGATCCACCATGTCCGTTCAGGGCAGCCGAGCACGTGGCGATTGCCCGAGGGATCCCGGGCAGCTTGCCGGCGCTGGCAGCCGTGCCTTGTTCTGTGTCTTGTGCTGTGTTTGGCGGGCTGCTTGTGGATGGCTGCAGCCCTGGCAGGGCAAACGCAGGGCCAGGCACAGGGTCAGGTCAGGGAGGTGGTGCTCGGCATGTCCGCCCCGTTCACCGGCCCGGCGCGGGGCCTGGGATTCGAGTTTTACCGTGGCGCCCTGGCCGCCTTTCAGGAAGAACGCCGCCAGCACCCCTACGCCCTGCCTCCGGTGCACCTGCAGTGTCGGGACGACCGGTACAATCCGCTGGAGACCCTGCGCAACACCATTAGATTTCTGGAAGACAACGTGTTCTGCCTGTTCGGGTACGTGGGCACGCCCACCACGTTGCGCGTGCTGCCCCTGCTGGCCCGCAACGAATCTTCCGCCATGACGCTGCTGTTTCCGTTCACCGGCTCGTCCGCACTGCGCACGGGGCCGTATGCCGGACAGCTTGCGCACATGCGGGCCTCGTATCTCGATGAGGCCGAGGCCCTGGTGGAACAGGCGGTGGCCACGGGACGTCGCCGCATTGCTGTGTTTTATCAGGCAGACAGTTTTGGCCGCAGCGGGTGGGAGAGCGTGCGTCAGGCCCTGGCCCGGCGGGGGCTGGACATCTACGCCGAGGCCGCCTACCTGCGCGACGACAGCATGGATTCCGAATACACCGCCGCCGTGGCGCGCATTGCCCCGGCCGGCAAGGAACCGCCGGACGCCATCGTGTGCGTGGGGCTGTATTGTCCCACGGCGGGCTTCATCCGCGATGCCCGCAAGGCCGGGCTGCAGTCGCTCATGGTTACCATGTCCATCGTGGATTCGGACAATCTGCTGTTGCATCTGCGCCGGGAAGGGGAGCGGACGGGGATGGATCTCACGCGCAATCTCGTTGGTGTGCAGGTGGTGCCGAGCTATGAGGACCAACGGCTGCCGGCAGTGCGCGCCTATCGGCAGGCCATGGAGCGCGTGGCGGCGCCTTCGCCCGTGCCGGATCGGGCCGAGGATTATACGCCCCTCCGGTACAGCATGGTGGGGCTTGAAGGCTACCTGGCGGCGCAGCTGCTGCTGGAGGCCCTGCGACGCATGGACAAGGACATCCGCCCCGAACGACTGCGGGAAGTGCTCCGCACCATGGATGACTTCGATCTGGGCATCAATGCCCCGCTGCACGTCTCCGCCAGCGCCCTTGTGGGTGTGCAGCAGGTGTATTTCACGGAATTCCAGAAGGACCGCGTGGTGCCTCTGCAACAGTGGCCCGGGTTCGCTCCATGAGACATTCACGACTGTTCCGCAGAACCCTGGCGTTCATGGTCACCGTATTCGGGGTCATGGCCCTGGCAAGTTCCCTCATCTCCGGCATCCACATCAGCAACGAGCTGCAGAAAGAGTACGCCAGCAAGGCCCTGGCCCTGGCCGTGAGCCTGGCGGAATCGGACATGTACACCTTGCTGCAGCAAGACGTCATTGTGGTGCAGAGCCGCATTGACACGTGTCTGGAAATCGAAGGCGTGGCGTATGTGCTGGTGGCGGACGAACACGGCCGGGTGCTGGCCCACACCGTGGCGCCCGGGCCGTCGCCGGCTGTGCTGGCAGAGGTGGCCTCCTTCGCTGCCATTGCGCCAGGGCAGGGGACGTCCAGGGTGGTGGAGCTCAAGCGAGGCATCCTTCCCCTGGATGGCAGCCCGGCCCGGACCTCCATCCACGCCGTGTGGCCCATCCTGCACGGGCTGGGCGGCGCGGTGCACGTGGGCATGGATAAAGCCAGCATCCACGGGCATTTCTGGAGCGCGTTCCTGGCCCAGCAGGTGGTCATTCTGGGCTTGTTCCTGGCCAGCGCGGCGGCGGCGTGGCTGTTTGTGCGGTCCATTTCCCGGCCGCTGATCCGGTTGTCGGAGTACTCCAACCGGGTGGCGGCGCACGATTTTTCCGTGCTGCTGGAACAGGTGGTGGACCTGAAGGCCCAGGACGAGGTGGGCGAGCTGGCCCGTTCCATGCGCAGCATGGCCGGGGAACTGGCCCAGCACATCGAAATCCTGTCCCACAAGGCCCAGTCCGCCACGGACGAGCTGGAAGACGCCCTGGCTTACCTGTCCGCCATCATCAATTCCATGCCCAACGGTCTGCTGGTGGTGGATTCCCGCGGCATCATCACCCGGTTCAACAAGGCGTTTCTGGGCATGCTGCAGCTGGATGAACGCCTCGTGCTGGGCCGGCCGTGCATGGAGGTGCTGGGGGCCAGACCCACCCAGGAGCTGGGGCTGCTGGGGCGGGGCGCCCCGCCCGACGCCTGCAGCGTGGGAGCCGGCCCCAATTTTGCCGTCAAGGAGATCGAGCTGGCGCAGCCCGGTCGGACCCTGCCGGTGGAGGTCTCCACCGTCTGCCTGCGCCTGCACGAGGATCGGGCCATCCTGTGTGTGTTCCGGGACATCACCGAGCGCAAGCAGAATTACGAGATCTCCCGCCGGGCCCAGGAAGACCTGGAGCGCAAGGTGGAGGAGCGCACCCGCGAGCTTTCCCACGCCAACGCCCTGCTCAAGCTGGAGGCTGCCGAACGCAGCATGGTGGGCGAGGCCCTGCGCAAGGCTGAGGCCCGTTACCGCTCCATCTTTGAAAAGGCGGTGGAAGGCATTTTTCAGATTTCCACGGAAGGCCGCTACCTGGCTGCCAACCCGGCCCTGGCCCGCATTTTCGGGTACGACTCGCCCGACGAATTCATGACCGCCGTGGCCATGGCGCCAGAGCGCCACTTTGTGGATCCCGAATCCCACCGCGAATTCCTGCGCCGCATCGAAGTCTTCGGCCAGATCAAGGAGTTCCAGACCCGCATCAAACGGGTGGATGGCGTCCTGGTCTGGATCTCCTCCAACGGGCACAAGGTCACGGACCGCACCGGCGAGACCCTGTACTTCGAGGGCTCCGTGGAAGACATGACCGTGCGCCGGGAAATGGAAAACGCCCTGCGCCAGCAGGCGTTCCACGATCCCCTGACCGGCCTGCCCAACCGCATGCTCTTCCAGGATCATCTGCAGCTGGCCCTGGAGCGCTCCAAACGCCGGCGCGACTACCTCTTTGCCGTGCTGTACATGGATCTGGACCGCTTCAAGGTCATCAACGATTCCCTGGGTCATGAAACCGGCGACGAGCTGCTCAAGGCTGTGGCCCGCAATCTGGAAGTGTGCGTCCGCGCCACGGACACCGTGGCCCGCTTCGGCGGCGACGAGTTCGCCATCCTGCTGGAAGAAATCGACGCCCCGCGCGAGGCCGTCAAGATCGCCCGGCGCATCCTGGAGGAGGTGGCCCAGCCGCTCATGCTGTCCGGGCATGAGGTCTTCACCACCGCCTCCATGGGCATCGTGCTGGTGACTGACGGCTACGAGCGGCCGGATTCCATCCTGCGCGACGCAGACACCGCCATGTACAAGGCCAAGGAGCAGGGCAAGGCCCGGTTCAAGGTCTTCAATCAAAAGATGCACGAGCAGGCCCTGCGCATCATGGAGCTGGAATCCGAGCTGCGTCGGGCCGTGGAGCGTCGCGAAATCCAGGTGTACTATCAACCCATCGTGGATCTGGCCCGCCAGCGCATCCACGGCTTCGAGGCGCTCTCGCGCTGGATTCATCCCCGCCACGGCTTCATTCCGCCCTCGGAATTCATCCCCCTTGCCGAGGATACCGGACTCATCGCCCCCCTGGGCGCGGAAGTGCTGCGCACGGCCTGCACCACGCTGCTGGCCTGGCATCAGTTGTTTATGGCCAATGGCCTGACGGAAGAGGCAGACCTGCCGCGCATGAGCGTGAACATTTCCGGCAAGCAGTTCCTGCAGCCTTCCCTGGTGGGCGAGATCCAGGCCATCCTGGCGGAAACCGGACTCGATCCACAATATCTGACCCTTGAGATCACGGAAAACGTGCTGATGATCAACGCCGAGGGCGCAGGCAGCATGCTGGCCAAGCTCAAACGGCTGGGGGTGTGCGTGTCCATGGACGACTTTGGCACGGGATACTCCTCCCTGTCCTACTTGCGTCAGTTCCCCATCGATCATATTAAAATAGATCGCGGCTTCGTCAGCTCCTGCGACGAGGACGCGGAAAGCTTCGCCATCATCAAGACGGTGCTCTCCCTGGGCGCCGCCCTGGGCATGGAAGTGGTGGCCGAGGGCGTGGAAACCGTGGGCCAGCTGGGCCTGCTGGTGGACAAGGGCTGCCAGTATGGCCAGGGCTACCTCTTCTCCCGGCCCCTGCCTCCGGAGGAGATGAAGGCCTTCATTATGCAGCACATGACGTCTCCCCACGCCGCGTTTGACGAGTTGACGCGCCAGCGCTAATTTCATGCCGGCATTCATCCATCATATAAAGGATTCTTCACCGCATGTCCCATTCCACGCATCCCGTTGCCGCCTCCGGCCCGTTCCCGCATGGCCTGCCCGCGTCCCTGCTTGACGACGTGTTTGATTCCTTTGCCCATGGCGAACCCCTGTGCTGCATGGCCCGGCCCGGCGGCGGGGCGGCGGCGCTGCTGGACGAGCTGCATGCCCGCCTGGGTGCAGGCCGCCGGGTGGTGCGCTGTTCCCTGCAGGGGTGCCGCAGCGGCCAGGATGTGGTGGCCGCATTGACGGCAGCCATGGGGGCACGCATCGCCCCTCCGATCCCGGGAACATGGCGCGAGGCCCTGGCGTCCCTCCTGCAACAGCTCTCTGCCGATGGACCTGCCGCCCTGCTGGTGGAGGACGTCTCCGCCTGGCTGCTGGCCTGGCTGGGTGGCGTGGGCGCCGGCAAGGATTCCGACCGCCGCATGGATCTGCGCGTGTGCTTCGACCTGCTTGCCCGCGCCGCCACACCGCAGCTGACCTTGGTGCTCACAGCCACTCCCGGGCTGGTCATGCTGCTCAGGGATCATCGGGTGGAAGACGTGCTGACGCCATTCAACGAACTCACCCTCAACCTGCCCAATGCCGTGGCGCATTCCGAGGCTGCCGCCGTGGCGGCGTTTGCCTGCGCCCGCGCCGCGAAGCTGGGCCTGCAACTTTCCCCTGAGCTGGCAGGGCAGGCCGTGGCCCTGGTCGGGGAGGCCTTCCCCGAGCATGTGGCCGTGCTGCTGGACCATCTGGCCAAGGTGGCAGACCTCGCCGGCACGGCCGTCGTCACGGCATCCGTGCTGGACGAGATGGTGACGGGCCGGCTGCTGGGAGCCTTTGAATGGCCGCGGTGGCGGGCCCAGGAAGATTCCCTGTATGCCTGCGTGGCGCCTGCGTTCGCACCGCTGATTGTGGAACTCCTGCGCCGGGCGGCTGCCGGTGGCGTGACCGTGGAAGATGCGTTCAGGCTGGCGGGTGTGGAATCCGCCTTCGGCTCCATGCCGGTGCATCTCTTGCGGCAGTATCTGGAATGGATGGAGCAGGAAGGCTTCCTGGAACGTCATGCGGCCCGGTACCGCATGCCGCACTCGCTGTTCGGACGCTGGCTGGCGGCAGTGTACCGCGCGCATTCGGCGGAGCGTGTCGCTGCGTCTGCCGCGGATGCCGATGGAGGCGACTCTGCAGTCTGAGCCGTACGCTGTTCCTGATTCGTCCGATGCGGGATTTCGCCCCGATGCCCCCCGCGGCCGGCCTGTGCGCCGTGCGCTGCTGGTGGGCAGTTGCGCCCTGGCCCTGGCCGTGGCCACGCTGGTCACGGGCGTGGCGTTGTGGCTGGCCCTGCTGAATCCCACCACGCACCGCGACGAGATCGCCGCCTGGCTCTCCAAGGGCCTGGGGCGGCAGGTGACCGTGCATGGCGGGGTGCATCTGGCGGTCTTCCCCTGGCTCGGCCTGCATCTCGGGCAGTTGGCCGTGGCCGATGCGGACGGCGTCTCCCGCTTTGCCGACGCCCGCGCCGCGGTGGTGCAGGTGCGGCTGTGGCCGCTGCTCACCCAGGGCGACGTGGAGCTGGATCGCATCGTGCTCATGGAGCCGGTGCTGCATCTCAAGCGCGATGCCCGGGGCGCGTGCAACTGGGAAGACCTGCTGACCCTGGGCGATGTCGCGTCCGTCCCGGAGGAGCAAGGCTTTTCCCCTGGCACCCTGCGCTGGCGGGGGGTGAGCATCGTCAACGGGCTGCTGCTTTTCGACGATGCCTTGCGCGGCCAGCAGGTGCGCCTCTCCGGTGTCCATTGCATCACCGGCGAGGGCACGTCCTTTGACATTGCCTTGCAATGCCACGCGGAAAGCTCCCGCTTCGGGGCTGGCTCGCTGGAGGTGCAGGGCCATTGCCGGGTGGATGTGACTGACGGCAACGTGCTGCTGGACAACGCCACCCTGGCGTTTCAGGGATCGATTCTTCCTGATGGTGTGTCCGGTCCTGCTGCCGTGCCCCTGACCCTGCGCACCGGCCTGTTGCTGGACACCGCCGCCTCGCGCCTGGAGTTCCGGCAGGCCCGGCTCGGCATCGCCGGGGAACAGGTGGCGGCGGATGTCCAATTCGAGGGGCTGAGCGCGCCGGCGCTGCGCATTGCCGGCGTCGTGTCCCGCGAGGCTGTGGCGGGCGGCGCGTCGTCCGTGCTGTGGGAAACCGTAGCCGCCCGGGCCGCCTTTGAGTGGCAGCCGGAACGACTGACGCTGCGCGACATTGCCCTGAGCACCCGGCATTCCGCCCTGGCCGGCAATGCCACCCTGACCCTGGGGGCCTCGCCGGCCCTTGCCACGCAACTGGACGTCTCGCGGTTGAATGTGGACGAGCTGATTGCCGTCGGCGGGGGAGGGGCGTTTGCCATGGATCAGGTGGATCAGGCCCTGGCGTCCCTGGCCAACGGCACCCTGCCCGGTGCGCCAGCGCCCTTCGATGGCCTGCGCGTACAGGCGGGGGTGCGCATTGCAGAATTGACCATGGGGGGACGTCGGCTGCAGCGGACGTCGGCCGAGGCCTCCCTGGATCGCGCCGGCCTGGCCTTGCGTCTGGCGATGGAGGAGGGGTGCGGCGGTCCCGTGAGCGGCGAGGGGACCCTCACTCCCAAGGGGCTGGCTCTCTCGCTGCAGGCAGGATCGTTGCAACTGGCCCGCTGTCCGGAACTCAAAGGGGTGCTGGGCAATGCCCTGGTGCACGCCGGGGGGGTGACCCTGGGAGTCAACGCCACTGCTTCCGGCACATCGCCAGAAGCCTGGGCCGATACCTGGGATGTCGCCGCTGCCGTGGCCGTGACCAATGGCGCCAGCGACTGGGATCGCATCCGGCAATGGTTCGACGCCGCCCCGAGCACCACCCAGACCGTCGGGCAGCAGGCCGGCACCTTCACGGCGCTGCATCTGCAGCTCAAGGCGGCCGCAGGCACGCGCAGCCGGTCCGCCGTTACCCGCACGGCGCAGGCCGAGGCCAGTGTGACGCTCAAGGGACTGCGCATGGAGGCCGCCGCGCCGGTGGATGCCGCCATCCGCGTCTCGGGCACGGCGACGTTGGATCCCCGTACCTGGGCGCTGCAAACCCTCTCCGGTGTGCAGCTCGATACGGCAGCCGCATTGCCGGCGGGGCTGGCTGGCAAGACGGCCACCTCCGCGACGCTCAAAGCCCGGGGGGAATGGGACCTGCTCAAGAATCGTCTGCAACTGGCTTCCTTCCAGCTCAAGGCTCACGGCTCCCAGGCCACGGGCAGTCTGTCCGCCCGTCTTGGCGAGACGCCGGTGATACAGGGACAGACAAGCATCGCGCCCGTCACCCTGGCCTCCTTGTGGCCGGTTCTGGGTATCGCGCCTCCGAATCCCAAGGACCCCACTGCGTTCACCCGGGCCGAACTGGCGACGGAGTGGAAGTTGGAAGGCTCGCGCCTGTCGCTGTCCAATCTGAAAACCCGGCTGGACGACACAACCGTCGGCGGGGATCTGTCCTTTGTCCTGGGCGCCAACGGCCCCACGGCCTGGCGGTTTCATCTGCAGGCGGATCAGCTCAATTTGAATCGCTATTTTTCCGCCTCCGCTTCGGCGACGGCCAAGCCATGGGACGGGAAGTTCCTGCAGTCGTTGCAGGGCAAGGGGTCCTTGTATTGCAAGACATTCGAACTGTACGATATAGTGTTTTCTGATGTCGCCATGAATCTGGAGGGCCTGCCCGGCCAGTTGCGGATGGAGCCGTTTACCGCCACCCTGGCCGGCGGACGGATGCAGGCCACCCTGGCGCTTCTGGCGGATAAAAAGCGCCCGGGCCTGGAGTTGCAGGTGGGTGCAGATATTTCAGATTTCGATCTGCATACCGTGGCGGACGCCCTGGGGGTCGGCGAACGGCTGGGTGGCAGGACGACCCTGCGGTTTCGGCTGCATAGCAGCGGGACCTCCCGCGCCGAACATTTTCAGCGGCTGGGCGGCACGGCCTCCCTGCAGGTGGCCAATGGATTTTACGGCTATTATCGCACCATCAAGTCCGACTCCACCCCGACGCCGACGAACGAACAGCTCATCAAGCGGCCGCCGGCGTCTCCGGCGCAGGGGGCCAAGCCGGCCCCGCCAGTCAGGGAGCGGGCGGTGATCAACATCGTTGCCGCAGCCGGCGCCATGCAGTTCGATCAGGGCATGATCCGCAACAACGACTTCCGCATGACCAGCGAGCAGTTCACGGCCATCGGCGCCGGCTGGCTGGACATCCCCCGCGAGACCATGGAGTACGTGTTGCAGATCTATCCCGGCTTGTTCCCGTCCTTCCCGGTCTACATCCGCGGACCGGTGGAAGACCCGGACGTGGACGACAGCCAGGGCGGCTCCCTGGCTGCGGCCGTGGGCGAGCTGACAGGAAAGGTATTCCGCACCGTGCTTGATGTGCTGGTGCTGCCCCTGCGCACCCTGGAGAATATCAAGCCCTGAGGCGGACCGTTCGGGGCAGCAGGGCGATGCCGGGCATGATTCAACCTGATGAGGATGCACGATCCATGACCATCACTCACGCCGATCCTGCCATCCCTGCCGGGCGGCTGTTGCATCTGGATTGCCGCGCCGGTCTGGCCGGGGATATGTTCCTGGCGGCCCTGGCCGACTTCGCCGGCCCCTGGCTGGACCTGCAGCCCCTGTACGCCATGCTGCGCCCCTTTGCGCAGGTGCAGCCCGTCCGGGAAGTACGGCGCGGCGTGGCCGGCACACGTCTGGAGATTCTCCCGGCTACGGACCAGCCCCTGCGTCACCTGCCGGAACTGCTGGCCATCGCGGCGCAGTTGCCGTTGTCCGGGTCGGTGCAGGCCCGGGTCCAGCAGGCCTTCCACCGGCTGGCCGAGGCCGAAGCTGCGGTGCACGGCGTGGCCGTGGAATCCATCCATTTTCATGAAGTGGGCGCAGTGGACACCATCGTGGATGTGGTGGCCGCCTGCTGGGCCGTGGAGGCCCTGGGGGTGGAGCGCATCACCGCATCCCCGGTGCCCTGGTTCGCCGGCACGGTGCAGTGCGCCCACGGAACCATGCCCCTGCCTGCACCGGCCACGGTGCGGTTGCTGCACGGCAAGCCCGTCTTCCCCACGGATGCCACCTGGGAATTGGTGACGCCCACGGGCGCGTTGTTGTTGGATATTCTGGTGGACGAATACGCCGCCGGGCCAGCCGGCGTGCTCCTGACCCAGGGCACGGGGTATGGCAACAATCCCGCCGGTGATGGCGTGCGGCTGTTTTTGTGCGACTCCGACCCCTTGTCGCCGGAGCTCCAGCGCCTCTGGGTGCTGGAATGCACCCTGGACCACCTGACCGGGGAAGAACTGGGCGCAGCCCTGCAGGGCATCATGGCCGCCGGAGCGCTGGACGTGATCTACCTGCCGGGAATCATGAAAAAGAATCGTCCCGGCGGGCTGTTGCAGGTGTTATGCGGCGAAGATCTCCTGGAACAGGTGGAGGACGCCGTCTTCCGCCACACCTGTACCCTGGGGCTGCGGCGCACCCTGGCCACACGGCGGGTGCTGCCGCGGCAGGCCATGACCCTGCGCACCCCCCTGGGCGAACTGGCGGCCAAGCAGGCCCGGCGGGGCGACACCTGCCTGCTGCGGCCCGAGCACGAGGCCATGCAGACGCTGGCGGATTCCCTGGGCCTGAGCGTGGCCGAACTGCGCCTCAAGCTGGTGCAGGGGGGTGGAGAATAGGGGGTTCTCCCGGGATGATTGCCGGCTTTCACCCCCGTCATGCTCGACAAAATCGCAGCCATGAGGCATACCGCCTCAAGCCGATCCGGATTCCAGGAGCGTCTAACCAAGCAAGAGCATGCACATGATCAAAGCTTTGTTTGCCGCCATCGCGGCCTTTTCATTGACCGTCATCCTCTGCGCCACGGATGCGCAAAGCCAGCAAGGAGCCACAATGGTCACCCTCAAGACGAGCATGGGCGACATCGTCATCGAGCTCAACACCGAGAAAGCCCCCAAGACCTGCGCCAACTTCCTGCAGTACGTCAAGGACGGGCACTATGACGGGACGATCTTCCATCGCGTCATCAATGGGTTCATGGTGCAGGGCGGCGGCATGACCAGCGCCATGAAGGAAAAGCCCACCCGCAAGGGCGTTCAGAACGAAGCCGACAACGGCCTGAAGAACGACAAGTACACCGTGGCCATGGCCCGCACGCAGGATCCGCATTCCGCCTCGGCCCAGTTCTTCATCAATGTGGAAAGCAACGAATTCCTGAACCACAAAGGCAAGACCCTGCAGGGCTGGGGCTATGCCGTGTTCGGTAAGGTGGTCCAGGGGCAGGACGTGGTGGACAAGATCAAGGCTGTGAAGACCGGCAGCATGGGCTTCCATGAAGACGTGCCTGTGGAGCCGGTGGTCATCGAGTCTGCCACAGCCAGCGAGTAGCCCGCGACGAACTGATGACAGATTTGTCAAAACGGGTTCCTTTCCGGCCTAATCTGGGGTAAGCAGGGGGAATCATCCCCCTTTTGGGATATTCCAGACTGAAATAGGAGGCGACGCATGAAGAAGACCCTCGGACTCGCGCTGGTCCTGACGCTTGCTTTTGCAAGTTCCGCCTGGGCCGACAGCATCAAGCTCGGCTTCAACATCCCCCTCACCGGGGACATCCCCGACGTGGGCCAGTCGTCTAAAAACGCCGCCGAAATGCTCAAGGCCAAGATCAACGGCGCTGGCGGCGTGGACATCAAGGGCAAGAAGTACACCCTTGAATTCGTGTACGAAGACAACGAATCCAAGCCCGAATCCGCCGTGCGTGCCGCCACCAAGCTGATTACCGAAGACGCCATTCTGGCCATGGTGGGTCCCCAGGGGTCCGGTCGTGCCGTGCCTGCCGGGCAGACTGCCAACGACTCCAAGACGGTGATGATCAGCCCCTGGTCCACCAACCCCAACACCACCCTGAACCGGCCGTACGTGTACCGGGGCTGCTTCCTGGATCCCTTCCAGGGTCCGGTGGTGGCCAAGTTTGCCACGGAAGAGCTCAAGGCCAAGAAGGCCGCCGTGCTGTACGACAAGGCCAGCGACTATCCCAAGGGCCTGGCCGAATTCTTCAAGAAGGCGTTTGAAGAAATTCACGGCGCCGGCTCTGTGGTGGCGTTTGAGAGCTTCAACACCGGCGATGTGGACTTCAGCGCCCAGCTGACCAACATCATCAGTTCCGGGGCGGACCTGCTGTTCACCCCGCAGTATTACAACGAAGTGCCCCTGATCGTGAAGCAGGCCAAGGAACTGGGCTGGGAAAAGCCCATCGTGGGTTCCGACTCCTGGGGCGGCGGCGACCTGATGGGCCTGTGCGGCGACGACTGCAAAGGCTACTACTTCTCCACGCATTACGCTGCTGCCGGCGCTCGCGGCGCCACCAAGGACTTCATCGACGAGTACGCCAAGCAGTTTGGCAAGACGCCTGATGACGTGGCTGCGCTGACCTGGGACTCCACCAATCTGCTGCTCATGGCCATTCAGGATGCCGGCCTCACCGGCGACCTGAACAAGGACCGCGAAAACATCCGCGTGGCCATGTCCAAGATCAAGGAATTCCCTGGCATTACCGGCACGATGAACTTCTCCAAGGGCAACGACCCCGAGAAGTGCGCCGTGGTGGTCAAAATCGACGACCAGGGTCAGTACAGCTTCTTCCAGTCTGTCTGCCCCTAGCAGACACCGTGGATTGCTGACAACGGAGGCGGCGTGTTGCCACGCGCAGCGCGCCGCCGTTCCGAAGCTGGCGTCCACCATACTGACGACGAATCGCCGCGACGCTTCCCGCGCCGGACTGCGGGGAACGCGGCTGGCCATTGCGAATATTTCGGCTGGCGCCGGAGCCCCGGCCACTTACCGGGCGCTGCTTGTGGTTCTTTTTACCGGAACGAAATCGGCATGACCACCACGTACCTGCTGCAGAACTGCATCAATGCCCTGCAATGGGGGAGCTTTTATGCCCTCATCGCCCTGGGGTATTCCATGGTCTATTCCATCCTCATGCTCTTCAACTTTGCGCATGGGGACATCTTCATGACCGGAGCCTACATCGGCTTTGGCGTGAGCACGGCGCTGCTCTGGCTGGTGACAGCCGGGCCCATGGCCGGCATTGCGGTGCCAGGCTGGCTGATGCTCTCCGCGGTCATCCTCATTTCCATGACTCTCACCGCCACCCTGGGTGTGCTGGTGGAGCGAATAGGCTACCGCCCATTGCGCGGGGCGCCGCGAGCCTCGGCAGCCATCACTGGTCTGATGATCGGCATCATCCTTGAAACGCTGGTCCTGGCCATCGTGGGTGGGCAGCGGGTGCTGTTCCCCTCCCTGATCCAGAGCGAGACGTACAAGTTTGCCGGCGTGGTGGTGACGAACAAAAAGATCATGATCGTGGTGATTTCCCTGGCGCTCATGGCGGCCTTGCACTTCTTCATCCACCGCACCCGGTGGGGCATGGCCATGCGGGCCATGGCCTACGATTTTGTGGTGGCGCCGCTCATGGGGGTACCCATCAATCTGATTGCGGCCCTCACCTTCGCCATTGGCTCGGCCCTGGCGGCGGCGGCGGGGATTCTCTTTGGCCTGGCGTACCCGGTGCTGGACCCGCTCATGGGCATCACCTTCGGATGGAAAGCGTTTGTGGCAGCCATTCTGGGCGGACGCGGCTCCATCATGGGCGCCTGCTTTGCGGGATTTTTGCTGGGGTTCATCGAAATTTTCGTGGCCATGGTCTTCCCTTCCAGTCTGCGGGACCTGATCGCCTATTCCATCGTGCTGGTGATTCTCGTCTTCCGTCCACACGGCCTCTTCGGCGAGGCGTACAGCGCCCGGCTGCGGCTCTAACAGGGGAGATCGCGTGATGAAACCAAAGCAGCATTCTCCCATTCGTGCGTTGCTGGGCCGCGTGCCGGTGCTGGGCTGGCTGCTCGGCGCTCTGGTGGCCGTGCTTCTGGAAGCCGCCGTCGGCAACAATTTCGCCCAACTGCTGGGGCTGGACAGAGCCCCGGTGATGTTCGGCCTGCAGGATATCCTCAAGGATCCCGCACAGGCCCCGGCGTCCCTGGCCTATGTGCTGGTGATGTACCTTGTGCCGGGGTTCGCCCTGGCCCTGGGCTCCTGCGGCCTGTGCAACCGGCTGGCCGAGCGCATGGGGCAGATGCACGTGGCCGTGCCGGCCATCCTGCACCTGCTCCTGGCGTACATGATTCTGCATGTGTGGACGGATTTGTCGGATTATCGGCTGGTCACGGTGAAGTTCACCCTCATCGCCGTGCTGGCCACCCTGAGCTGCAACATCACCAACGGCTACCTGGGTGAATTCGCCTGTTCGCACCCCGGGTTCATGGCCCTGGGGGCGTATGTGGCCTCCATGTTCTCCATGGGGTTGTTCGCCAACACGGCCCTCTACGGCGAAGCGCTGCTGCCGGCCTCCATGGGACACATGATGTTCCCCGTGGGCCTGGTGGTGGGCGGGGGCGTGGCGGCGCTGGGGGCGCTCATCGTGGCCATCCCGTCCTTCAAAACGCGAGGGGACTATCTGGCCATCATCTCCCTGGCGTTTCTGTTCATCGTCAAAAGCAGCCTGGAGAATCTGGAAATTGTGGGCGGCCCTCGCGGCATGACCGGCCAGCCGGACTACGCCACCTTGCCCATGGTCTTCGGCATGGTGTTGCTGGGCATATGGGTGATCAATAACTTCGTCACCTCCACCCTGGGCAAGGGCCTGAACGCCGTGCGCGACGACGAAATCGCGGCCGAGGCCCTCACCGTGGATACCCGGCGCATCAAGATGATCGCCTTCCTCATGGGCGCATTCTGGGCCGGGGTGGCCGGCGGCCTGTATGCCCATGCCCTGCGCTTCGTGAATCCTTCCACCTTCGGCGTGCAGAAACTGGCGGAAATCCTGGCCATGGTCTACTTTGGCGGGCTCAACTCGGTGTACGGCTCCGTGGTGGGCGCGGTGAGCATCAGCATGCTGGGCGAAATGCTGCGGCCGCTGGAAGTGCTCAAGTGGGTGTTCATTCCGTTGCTGCTCATCCTGGTGACGCTGTTCCGCCCCACCGGGCTTATTGCCTTCAAGGACGTGAACCTGCGCTCGCTGCTGGGCCCCAGAACCGGCGGCGCGCCCCAGGCCAAGGGGAGGGAGTAGGCCATGCCTTTGCTTGACGTGAAAAACATCTCCATCCGCTTCGGCGGGTTGCAGGCCCTCACCAACTTCTCCCTGAGCCTGGAAGCCGGGGATGTGGTGGGGCTCATCGGGCCCAACGGCGCCGGCAAGACCACCACCTTCAACTGCATCACCGGCATTTACACTCCCAATACCGGGGATGTGCTGCTGGAGGGCGTGTCCATCAAGGGCATGCGGCCCAATCAGATTGCGGCGCGCGGCATCTCCCGCACCTTCCAGGAAATGCGGCTCTGGCGGCACATGACCACCCTGGAGCATGTGAAGATGGCCTGCTTCTCCCAGCTGGGCTACTCCCTGTGGGACGCCTGCTTCGGCACCGGCCGCCTGCAGCGGCGTGAGGCGGAAATCGAGGCCCGGGCCTTCCATTTCCTGAATATGTTCGGCGTGGCAAAGTATGCCCAGTACCATCCCACCAACCTGCCGTACGGCGTGGCCAGACGCGTGGAGATGGCCCGGGCGCTGGTGACCGGCCCCAAGGTCCTGTTCCTGGATGAGCCCACCGTGGGCATGACCCCCGAAGAGCTGGACGAGATGATCGAAGTCGTGCGCACGGCCCACCGCGAGCTGAATCTGGCCATCTTCCTCATCGAACACCGTCTGAAGGTGGTGCGCGAGCTGTGCAACCGCGTGCAGTGTCTGGTGTTCGGACAGGTGGTGGCCGAGGGCGACCCGGCAGAAGTGCAGAACGATCCCAAGGTCATCGAAGCCTACCTTGGCGAAGAGAAGGTGGCCTGATGCTCAGCGTCTCCAAACTCAAGCTGTCCTATGGCAGAATCAAGGCCCTCTACGGCATCGACTTCACCATTGCCGAGGGCGAACGTGTGACCATCATCGGCGCCAACGGCGCGGGCAAAAGCTCCACCCTGCGGGCCATCTCCCGTCTGGTGCCGGCCGAGCCCGGTTCGGTGATGACCTTCAACGGACACGATCTGAACAAGTTTCCGCCGGAAAAGGTAGTCAGCCAGCTGGGCATCTCCCATGTGCCCGAAGGCCGGCGGCTCTTCGGCAACCTGACCGTGCTGGAGAATCTCAAGCTGGCGGCTTTCGCCCGCAAGGACCACGCCCAGGTGGCCCGGGATATCGAACGCATCTTCGACATCTTTCCCCGCCTGGACGAACGAAAGCATCAGAAATCCGGCACCATGAGCGGCGGCGAGCAGCAGATGCTGGCCGTGGGCCGGGCCTTTGTGTCCGCGCGCAAGCTCATGCTTCTGGACGAACCGTCCATGGGCCTGGCGCCGCTGCTGATGAAGCGCGTGTTCGAGGCTCTGGAGACCATCAACAAGGAAGGCACAGCCATCCTGCTGGTGGAACAGAACGCCCGTATGGCCCTGCAGTTTGCCCACCGGGCCTATGTGCTGGAGCACGGCGAGATTGTTCGCGAGGGCAACTGCGTGGACATGCTGGACGATCCGGCCATCATCAAGGCGTATCTCGGGGGCTGATGCGGTCTGGCGCAGAATCTGCCGGCAGCATACGCGGAACAGTTGCGGGGAAGTCGTTTTTTGGAACGGCTTCCCCGTTGTCATTTGTGCCGACTAGAGCATTTTAATTTTGAAAAAGGACTTTGCGAGAGGGGGGATTTTTTTGCAAAAGGTTCTCCC
>NC_022444.1:2764020-2765636 GCF_000468495.1 Megalodesulfovibrio gigas DSM 1382 = ATCC 19364 | reverse complement strand
TAGCCCGCATATTGCATGAACGCCCTCATGTCCTTGGCTCAGAGGGCGTTCGTGATGTGGGTGGCAACAGAAAAGGTGAGGAACAGGTTTTTGGGCGTCGCCGCAAGGGGACGTGGACGAAATGGGGCGGCCGAACGGCGATATCGTCGCCGCAAGGCAGTTTCAGGGCGCACTGCTCCATGTTAGCTCAAGTTCACTGATAATTCAGGGGAATTTATCCAGCTCGCAGCCGGGCGGCGGCCAGGGCGAACAGTTCCTTGAAGGGATAGTTTTCCGAGAGCAGCACCTGCACCCGGCGCGAATTGCGCAGCACCGCCGCGCCAATTTTCAACAGTTTCAGGCGGATGGTATCGCAGCGGGCCTGGGCCAGCTCCGTGCCCGGCAGCGCCAGCCGGCGGATGGCCTGCAGCAACGTGTAGGCCAGGCCCGAAAGCAGCACGCGGAGCTGGTTGGGCAGCCACTTGCTGCAGCTGGTGCGGTCGGCGAAGAGGCAGAGCTGCTGCTCCTTGATGCGATTTTCCATCTCCCCGCGCGCACAATATTTTCCATATATTTCGCTTGGTTCACCGTCGAGATTGGTGACGACGTAGCGGGGGTTGGCGCCCTTTTCCAGATGCTCGGCCTTGACGATGACTCGCCGCTCGCAGTCCCAGGTGGCGGCTGCATAGCGTATCTCACCGAAAATCTTTTGTTTTTCTCTCGTCTTGACGAAACGTTCCTTCGCCTCGGTCACCAGGGGCGCGGCGGCCTCGGCCAGGCGCGAATTCTTGGCCAGCCCGAGGATGTAGCCGACGCCGCGGGAATCGCACCAACGCATGGTCTTCCAGCGACAAAAGCCGGAGTCACCGCGATAAATGATCCGCGTATTGGGCCACGCATGACGAATTCTCTTCACCAAAAGGCTGAGAATTCCCAGTGCATGCTTGGCAGGATCAATATTGCTCGGACGCAGATACGCCGCCAAGAGATGCTCGCCGCAGAAGACATAGAGTGGCAAAAAACAATAGTGGTCGTAATATCCATGAAAGAATCGTCCTTCCTGCATGCCATGGACGCGATCATCTGTGGCGTCAAAGTCGAGAATGATCTCCGCAGGCGGCGTTGCGTGGGACTCAAGAAAAACATCAACAAGCAGGGCGCTTAACGCCCAGAGGGAGGCCTTGTCCACGCGGTTTTCGAAGCGGCACAGGGTGGCGGCGCTGGCCAGTTCCACGTCGCGGCCCACGGCGGTCTGCAAGGCCGGATCGTTCCTCAATACATCGTGATCGTTGAGGTCTTCGTAGCCAAGGGCCAGGGCGTAAACCCGCTGGCGCAGCAGGGATTCCAGGCTGTGGGCGCAGCTGGCGGCGCGGCGGGAGTCGGTGCAGGCGCGGGCGGCCCGCCGCAGCAACCCGAGGGATTGGTCCGCGGCCCGGACCAACAGCCCGCCGCCGTCGGAGGTGATGGTCTGGCCGCCGAACACGGCCTGCACTTTTCGGCCTCGGCACCCTGGAAATTCGATGGCGTCTGCGCTACACTTCGTCATGGCGGGCGTCTCTTTGATTTCTAGTCTAGGCAACTGAAATCTAACAAAAAAAGAGACTGCCCGCCACTTTTTTGTGCAATATGCGGGCTAG